>NZ_JNKX01000019.1:0-93060 GCF_000702225.1 Bacteroides sp. Ga6A2
GACGTACCTTGGACGTACCTTGGACGTACCTTGGACGTACCTTGGACGTACCTTGGACGTACCTTGGACGTACCTTGGACGTACCTTGGACGTACGAACAATTTCTGACGAAATTGTTCGTTACGACTCCTAAGCTGTCAATCGTGAATTGCCTAAGAATTTTAAACTTTCTCTAATTATGAAAGCAATTTTGAATTATGAATTATGAATTGTGAATTATTCTTTGTCAATTGTCAACTGTCCATTGTCAATTGTGAATTGTCGCTTGTTATTTATTACACTCCGAATTGTTAAAAAATGTTATAATACACAAAAATATAATCTTTTTTTAATTTAAAAATTGGAAATTATAAAATAAGAACTTATATTTGCAACGTTATCCAAAACTCAATCTTTTTACCTTAAAATTTACCTGATTTAAAAACATATGGGGAAGAGGGGGCTCGTGAGAGCCCTCTTTTTTTGCATCTTACCCAAACAAAAAAAATCTCCGCAGCAACAAGCACGCGGAGAGTCTGTATCTTTAATAAAACCTAAACCTTAGGATTTTAATATGCGTTTTCTTCTTTAGTAAAGAACATGTTGAAAGCCGTCATAAAGATGATTCTCAAATCGAGCAGGAAACTCCAGTTCTCTACATACCAGATGTCCTTTTCTATTCTCTCTTCCATCTGATAAAGCTCCTTTGTCTCTCCTCGGCAGCCCTTAACCTGAGCCCATCCTGTGATTCCCGGCTTAGCCAAGTGGCGAACCATATACTTGTCTATAAGCGCGCCGTACTCCTCGGTATGCTTAACCATGTGCGGACGCGGACCAACGATAGACATAGTTCCGTTAAGCACGTTGATAAACTGCGGAAGTTCGTCGATATTCGTGCGACGCATAAAGTTTCCGAACGGATACTTTCGAGGGTCGTTCTTCGTAGCCTGAACCTTGTCGGCATCGTTGTTCACTTTCATGCTTCTGAACTTATAGCAGAAGAACTCCTTTCCGTCGAGTCCGTTTCTCTTCTGCTTGAAGAAAATCGGTCCGGGAGAGGTAATCTTGATTATCGTACCTACTATAATATATACGAATGGGAATATCGTGAACAGAAACAGACAAGCCGCTACGATGTCGAACGAACGCTTTATAAAGCGGTTGAACGGATTGAGCAGAGGCTCCTCGCGCACATACAGTACCGGTATGTCGCCCATAAGTTCCAGTTTAAGTTCACGGCGGAAATAACTGTAAAGGTTTGGTACCTGATAGAATCGGATAATGTGATTGTCGCAGAAGTTTATCAACTTGCGCGCATTATCAACATCCGACGATGTGCTGGCATAGAACAGCATATCGATGTTTGTATGATTCTCAGTCAGGTAATCGTACAAAACCGACATATCACCAAGATAAGGGAGCGACCCGAGATTGTCGTTCTTGCCGTTGTCGATATATCCAAGCACCTTGTATCCTGTTGATGGGTCGTTAAGAATCTCTCTGTACAAATCGACCATATTCTGACTTGCGCCCACAAAGATGATTGTGCGCGAATTTCGTCCGAGCGTACGTATTTTCTTAACCAGCACACGGCACGACAGACGCCAAACCACCAGCAGCAGCCATATTATCGACGAAGTAACGAGGACGAACTTCAGCGACAGCATGTTTACATCGACAAAAGACAGCATGGCGATGAGCAGCATCATGTAAACAATGATGAAATAGATAAGGTTTACCACGATTTTTTCGGGCTTAACCTTACGCATCTGCAATAGCGGCGGAAAAATAAAGTCGGAGAAAATAAAAGCCAGCAGGGAGAGCAACATGTACATTTTATAGTGCAGATATGCCGTAAACGGAATCAAGCCTGTCATAAAATAATACACAACCATTGTGAATCCGAGCATAAGCAGCGCATCAACACAAATCACCAATCCCTTTATCAAGTAAGAAGTCTGTAACGTTTGTTTCATAGATTTGCCTATATTAGCCTTACCAATTGCAAAGGTATTAAAAAAAGAAATATCAGCACCTCATTTAACAATTTATTTTTATCATTTAAAAACATACGAAAAAAAATCGTTTTTTCGGAATAAATGAATTACTTTTGCATTTCTAAAAGTAAGTTTAGATACAAGAGCAGTAAAATAACATGGGATTTTTTTCAAAAATATTCAACAAAAGCAATACCAATAGCCAAGAAGGCAACGTGGGCGGCATGGAAGACTTCATGACGCTTATTAGAGTGTACTACCAAAGCGCAATGGCTGCTAATCTGGGCATTACAAACCTGAAATTCGTGCCCGACATGGCAACCTTCAAGCGTACCTTGCAGATTCAGACAGTAAACAACAAGCTGGGAATTGCCGAGAAGAAGGCATGCCAGAAGATGATGTCGCAGATGTACGGCATCAACGACGACTTCTTCAAGGAAATTGACAACAGCATAAAGAAGAACTGCAAGAACATGAACGACATTCAGAAGTATTTCTACATTTTCCAAGGCTTCAACCAAGACCTCATGATGCTGATGGGCAACCTGATGCAATGGAAGTTCAGAATGCCAGGAATGTTCAAAAAACTTCTGCGCAACATGACAGCTAAGACTATACACGACATCCTGAACAAAAACGACTGGTCTGACCTCGAGGTTATGCGCACATGCGCAAGCATCAGAAAAAGCAGAGCCACACTGGGTTACAGCGAGGAGTGGATGACGGAATTCGTGTACAATGTTGTTACTCTCGCTAAAAAAGAACCAAGAAAGACAAGTGAGGATTAACACATAAAAGTTTTAGATAGAAAAGAATTTTTCGGTAAATTATTTGCATTTGTCAAACTGATGTGTTAATTTTGCGTACAATTAAGGTATCGGCATGACTGAAGATGACAGAAAGTTCGTTGCGGATTTCGAAAGCCGTGTCAGACAACTGATGATGGAATATCAGGCACTGAAGGCTGAGAACGACCGTTTAAACGACACCCTTAAATCTAAAGATCAGACAATACAGCAACTCAAAGAAAAAAATGAGCAACTGGCGTCTGATTACGAAAGCCTTAAGATGGCTAAGATGATTCAAATAAGCGATTCTGAGATGGAAGACGCTCAGAAAAGAATCACTAAGCTCGTGCGCGAAATCGACAGATGCATTTCACTAATAGATGTTTAGCCGTTTTCGAGATGAATGAAGATAAAATAAATATAGATCTTAAGATTGACAACATAAGGTTCCCAATGCTGATAAACGAGTCGCAGAAAGAACTCTATCTGAACGCTGTCAACCTAATTAACAATAAACTGGAACTGTACAGAGCCAGATTCAAGAACCATTCGACAAACGAACTGTATTGCATGGTACTGCTGAATTTCGCAATAAATGTACTCAACGCACAGAACCAGGAAAACGTGCAGCCAGTTTTGGGCAGACTACAAGAACTGAACAAAGACCTTGATAATCTGCTAAACAAGAAGACTATAATACAATAGGAAATTCGCGCACTACTAATTTGTTGCAAAACATTAGCAGTGCGCTATTATTTATATATAACACATTACAGATTATAATGAACGGTTTATTAATTGGAATCATAGCACTCGTTGTGGGTGTGGTAATTGGATTCGGCATATTCCGCTACATCATCACATCAAAATACAAGCAGATGATGAAAAAGGCAGAGGCCGACGCCGAAGTGATAAAAAAGAACAAACTGCTTGAAGTGAAGGAGAAATTCCTGAACAAAAAGGCTGACTTGGAAAAAGAAGTTGCACAACGCAACCAGAAAATCCAGCAGATAGAAAACAAACTGAAGCAGAAGGAAATCAGCCTAAACCAGCGTCAGGAAGAACTGGCACGCAAGAAGAACGAAAACGAGCAGTTTAAGGAAAACCTTGAAAACCAGCAGGCAGTACTCGACCGCAAGAAAGACGAACTGGATAAACTCCAGAAGCAGGAGATTGAAAAACTCGAACTTCTTAGCGGTCTGAGCGCAGAGGAGGCTAAAGAGCATCTTATCGAATCGCTCAAAGAGGAGGCTAAGACACAGGCAAGCAGCTACATCAACGACATAATGGACGATGCTAAGATGACTGCTAACCGCGAGGCTAAGCGAATTGTCATCCAGAGCATTCAGCGCGTTGCAACCGAAACAGCCATCGAGAACAGCGTTACTGTCTTCCATATCGACTCAGACGAGGTTAAGGGTCGAATCATCGGTCGCGAAGGCCGTAACATCAGAGCACTCGAGGCCGCAACAGGCGTAGAAATCGTTGTAGACGATACTCCAGAGGCTATCGTTCTTTCAGCCTTCGACCCCGTAAGACGCGAGATTGCACGTCTTGCACTTCATCAGTTGGTAACCGACGGCCGTATTCACCCAGCACGCATCGAAGAGGTAGTTGCAAAGGTTAAGAAGCAGGTCGAGGAGGAAATCATCGAGACTGGTAAGCGTACAACTATCGACCTTGGTATTCACGGATTGCATCCTGAACTTATCCGCATAATCGGTAAGATGAAATATCGTTCAAGCTACGGTCAGAACCTTTTGCAGCACGCTCGCGAAACAGCGAACCTCTGTGCCGTAATGGCATCTGAACTTGGTCTGAACCCTAAGAAGGCTAAGCGCGCAGGATTGCTTCACGATATCGGAAAGGTGCCAGATGAGGAACCAGAATTGCCACACGCACTATACGGAGCTAAGCTTGCCGAGAAGTTCAAGGAGAAGCCAGATATCTGCAACGCAATCGGAGCACACCACGATGAGATGGAGATGACTTCACTCCTCGCTCCTATCGTTCAGGTTTGCGATGCCATCAGTGGTGCTCGTCCGGGCGCACGCCGCGAAATCGTAGAGGCTTACATCAAGCGTCTGAACGACCTTGAGCAACTTGCGATGAGTTATCCGGGCGTTACAAAGACTTACGCTATTCAGGCTGGCCGCGAACTGAGAGTAATTGTCGGTGCCGACAAGATTGACGATGTTCAGACCGAGAAACTCAGCGGCGAGATTGCAACTAAGATTCAGAACGAGATGACTTATCCGGGACAGGTTAAGATTACTGTAATCAGAGAGACTCGTTCGGTAAGTTACGCAAAATAACAAATGCAAATATTAAACAAAGGGCGACTTCTATCTTCGGGTCGCCCTTTTTCTTTATAAAAACATTCAGAAAACAGATGGATTTAAGACTATCAACATCAATCGTTTGCTTGTTTGCCTTGCTCGGAGGTGCAAAGGCACAAGACTGGACCATACTTTCGGATAGCGCAAAATATAACGTGGAACTTTCAGGAGCAACATGTTCGGGCGATGCCGCACCATCGTGGTTTGTAAACAACAGATACGGATTATCAACCACCAAACTGAACAACGGATACATCAGGGCAAGCCTTATGCGTCCGACAGAATCGGTAGACAACGGTTCGGACTGGAAGATAGGCTACGGACTCGACATCGCTGTCGCCGCAAACCATTCTTCTACTATGATCCTTCAGCAGGCCTTCGCAGATGCTCAGTACAAAAAGATAAGACTCGGACTTGGCATCAAGGAACGTAAATCTGAATTCAAGGACAAGGAACTGAGCAGCGGCTCGCTATGTCTCGGAACAAATGCAAGACCAGTTCCGCAAGTGCGATTTGAGATTCCTGAATATTTAAATATTCCCGGAACGAAGGAAATGGTTGCCATAAAAGGTCACGTTGCCTACGGAATGTTCAACGACAATGAATGGCAGAAAGACAATGTAGCCAAAGACGAGGACGGCATTCCGTACGGAAGATACACAAAGAGCGTGCTGTATCACAGCAAAGCAGGCTATCTGCGCATCGGAAACGAGTCTGCCCCACTCACCTTTGAGGGCGGACTTGAAATGGCTTGTCAGTTTGGCGGAACGGCTTACAACGTGGTTGGACGCTCGGAAGACAACACAACGACAAGCTACAAGACTATAAAGTACGGCGAGAAACTGAAGGATTACTGGAATGCCTTCATTCCCGGCGGAAGCGACCAGACCGACGGAACGTATGCCAACGCTGCCGGAAACCAACTGGGAGCATGGCTCTTGTCGCTTAAATACAACGGCAACGGATGGGGCGTCAAAGCTTATTACGACCATTATTTCGAGGATCACTCGCAGATGTTCGTACAATATGGATGGAAGGACGGTCTGTACGGATTTCAGGCAACTCTGCCTGAGAACAGATTCGTTTCGAACATCGTTTACGAGTTCCTTAACATGACTCATCAGAGCGGTCCTATCTATCACGACCATACCGCCAACATTCCCGACCAGATTAGCGGTCAGGACAACTACTACAACCACGGCAACTACATAGGCTGGCAGCACAACGGAATGTGCATAGGCAACGGACTGATTACATCGCCTGCGTACAAAACCGACGGAAATCTGTATTTCTTGAGCAACCGAATAAAGGCTCACCACATCGGAATAAATGGCAATCCGTTCGGCTGGCTTCACTACCGTATTCTGTTCAGCCACACAATGAACCTCGGAACATACTCAATTCCTTACGACAATCCGACATACAACAACTCGTTCTTGGCAGAACTGAACATAAAGCCTGAAAATCTTGAGGGCTGGAGCGGCACAATCTCGTTTGCATCAGACCACGGGAAAGAACTTGGCAACAACACGGGCGTTATGCTTACAATAAGAAAAAGCGGTTTAATAAAAAAGTAAAATTCTGAACAATGAAAAGATTGAAGAACGTAGCAACTCTGCTAATCACTATACTTCTGTCGCTGACTTCGTGCGACAAGGTTGACAAGAACGGCGACCTCGACGGAATGTGGCAATGCCAGAATTACAGCGACATAACAGAAAACGGGAAGCCATATCTAAGCGTTCAGCTCGACTTGCTGAACATCAGATATGCCAACTATAACATCTATGCCCGTTTTGAGCACAACGGCAACACTCTGCGGATATACAACGCCTACTCGGCCCTCAACGACATAGACACGCCATTTTCTGAGGCGAAGGAATTCGGAGACGAAAATCAGACACATGCTCTTAAATGCAGTTGGTTCTTAAACTCACTTCTCGGCGCAAACGAGTTGGGCGAGGCAACGCTCAACATCAAAAGTCTGACATCAAAACAGATGGTTCTCGAAGTGGGAGAAAAAGAACTAAAATTCAGAAAATATTAGGATTTGCGATACATTCGGTAATAAAAATTCATATTTTATTCAGCAAAATGTTGGTATATTGCAAATTTTGTCTATTTTTGCGCATGTATAACAAGGGTTGAGTTAAATACGTAAACATGTTCAATAAAGATATCTACATTAAACGCCGCGAGACTCTAAAAAAAGAAGTCGGAAGCGGCATAATTCTTATCTTAGGAAATCTTGAAGCATCGAGAAACTATCCCGACAATACATTCAAATACCGTCAGGACAGCTCATTCCTCTACTACTTCGGACAGCAGAGAGACGGACTTGTTGGCGTTATAGACATAGACAACGACAAGGAATATCTCTTCGGAAACGATATCGACATCGACGACCTCATCTGGTACGGTCCGGTTGATAACGTTGCGGCTCTTGCCATGCAGGTTGGAATTGCAAGAAGCGGTTCGATAAAGCAGATGGCAAGCCTCATCGACTCGGCACAGAAGAGCGGTCGAGCAATCCATTACCTTCCGGTTTACAGAGCCGAGCAGGCATTGCAGATTGCCGAGTGGCTTGGAATAAGCGTGGCAGATGCAAAGGCTCAACATTCGGTTGAATTGATAAAAGCGGTAGTTAAGATGCGCTCGATAAAGCAACCCGAAGAAATTGCCGAACTCGAAAAAGCTGCACACATCGGCTATCTGATGCACACAACAGCCATCGCAAGTTGCAAGCCGGGAGTCGAGGAACAGCACATTGCCGGTCTACTCGAAGGCATTGCCGTGGCTAACGGATGCGACGTGAGCTTCGAGACAATTCTTACTCAGCACGGCGAGATAATGCACAACCACAGCCATCTAAACACACTCGAAAGCGGAAGGCTGATGCTTGTCGATGCCGGCGGCGAGACTCATTCTAACTATTGCTCGGACAACACCCGAACCTGCCCTGTTGGCGGAAAATTTTCAACAAGGCAGAAAGAAATATACGACATTGTGGTGAAATGCCACGACCATGCCTTGGCTATCGCAAAGCCGGGAATCAAATGGCTCGACGTTCATCTTGAAGTCTGCAAGATTCTTGCCGGCGGTCTGAAAGACCTCGGTCTGATGAAAGGCAATATCGACGATGCCGTGGCTGCCGGAGCACACGCACTCTTCATGCCTCACGGACTGGGACACATGATGGGTATGGACGTTCACGACATGGAAGGATTAGGACAGAAATACGTAGGATTTGACGATGAGGTTCAGCCAAGCACTCAGTTTGGAACAAACTGTCTGCGCCTTGGCCGCCGTCTTCAGAAAGGCTTTGTCGTAACCGACGAGCCGGGCTGCTACTTCATTCCTGCGCTCATCGACCAGTTCAGAGCAAAAGGTCTGCACACCGATTTCATCAACTACGACAAGGTTGAACAGTACAAGGACTTCGGAGGAATTCGTCTCGAAGACGACATAATAATAACCGACAGCGGATGCCAGATTATTGGCAACGAGCGTATTCCGCTCACATCAGAAGAGGTAGAATCATTCATGATCAATAATTAATAACGTAATTAAATTATATGAACAAATTACTCACAGGCGCAACTCTTGCAATGTTGATTGCAGGAACAAGCGCACACGCACAAGACGAAGCAAAAAAAGACACTACTGGTTTCAAATTCACAACGGTTAAGGAAATTCCAATTACATCTATCAAGAACCAGAATCAGAGCGGTACTTGCTGGTGCTACTCAACCCTTAGTTTCTTCGAATCAGAGCTTTTGAAGGCAGGCAAGGGCGAATGGGACTTGAGCGAGGCATTCGTTGTTCACAAGACAATGGAAGACCGCGCCGAGAAGGCAGTCCGCACTCACGGCGACGTATCATTTGCACAGGGCGGTAGCGCATACGACGTGGCTTACTGCTGGAAGCACTACGGAATCATCCCTCAGGAGGCAATGCCGGGCATGGGAACACTTCAGGGCGACTCACTTCCAAACAACGGCGAGGTTACAAACATCGCATCAGCAGTTGTTCAGGCTATCGCAAAGGGCAAGCAGAAGAAGCTTACTCCGCTATGGAAGAAGGCTTTCCGCAGCATCTACGACACATATATGGGCGAATGTCCTGAAGAGTTCACTTACAAAGGCAAGAAGTACACTCCACAGAGCTTCGCTAAGAGCCTCGGTCTGAACATGGACGACTATGTGTCAATAACTTCATACACTCATCACCCATTCTACGAGAAGTTTGTTGTTGAGGTTGAGGACAACTGGCGTTGGGACGCATCATACAACGTTCCGATGGACGACATGATGGCAATCATCGACAATGCCCTGAAGCTTGGCTACACAATCGCATGGGGAACTGACGTAAGCGAAGACGGATTTACAAGAGACGGTATCGGCGTTTGCCCAGACGTTAAGCGCGGCGCAGACCTTACAGGCACAGACGCAGCACGCTGGACAGGCATGGACAAGCAGGCAAAGCGCAAGGAACTTACCTCTCGTCCACTCCCAGAAATCGAGGTTACTCAGGAAATGCGTCAGGAAGCATACGACAACTGGGAGACAACCGACGACCACGGTATGCAGATTTACGGTATCGCAAAAGACCAGAACGGCAAGGAATACTACATGGTTAAGAACTCATGGGGAAAGCACGGAAAGTACAACGGAATCTGGTATGTATCAAAGACTTTCGTCAAGTACAAGACAATGGATTTCCTTGTAAACAAGAATGCAATTCCTAAGGATATCGCTAAAAAACTTGGTCTGAAGTAAGATATTTCACACTTTTTCAGAAGCCACCTCTTTGCAATTTTATTGCAGAAAGGTGGCTTTGTTTTATTTTTTTTCTTATCTTTGGGGCAAAGTAAAAAAACAAAACTTAAATGATATACAAATGGGAATATCAGACTCCAACACATAATGACATAGAAGAGGCAAACGAACTCGCTAAGGACATAAACATCAGTCCGGTATTAGCACAGCTACTCGTAAACCGCGGAATCAACTCGGCAACCGAAGCAAAGAAGTTCTTTCACCCGCAACTCAACGAACTTCACGACCCGTTCCTGATGAACGACATGGACGTGGCAGTTGACAGGCTGAACGAAGCCATGGGACGCAAGGAACGCATAATGATTTACGGCGACTACGATGTGGACGGCGTTACGGCAGTAGCTCTTGTTTACCGTTTCCTGCAACAGTTCTACTCTAACATAGACTATTACATTCCCGACAGATACGAAGAGGGATACGGATTGTCGAAAAAGGGAGTTGACTACGCAGCCGAAACAGATGTGAAGCTGATTATCATTCTTGATTGCGGCATAAAGGCAATCGAGGAAATTACATATGCCAAGGAAAAAGGCATCGATTTCATCATCTGCGACCACCACGTCCCGGATGACGAACTGCCTCCGGCGGTGGCAATCCTGAACGCCAAGCGTAAGGACAATACGTACCCATACGAGCATCTGTCGGGATGCGGTGTGGGCTTCAAGCTTATGCAGGCATTCTCGATTAGCAACGGAATAGAGTTCTCGCAACTCATACCGCTCCTCGACCTATGTGCAGTAAGCATTGCCTCGGATATCGTTCCTATTATGGGAGAAAACAGAATACTTGCCTATCACGGTCTGCGCCAGATAAACGCAAATCCGAGCATCGGTATGCAAGCCATTCTGAATGTGTGCGGATTGTCTGAAAAAGACGTCACGATTAGCGACATAATCTTCAAGGTCGGACCAAGAATAAACGCCTCGGGACGAATACAGAACGGCAAGGAAGCCGTAGACCTTCTGGTTGAGAAAGACTATGCCGCGGCTCTCGATAAGGCTAATCACATAAACGAATATAACGAGCAGCGAAAGGACCTTGACAAAGCGATGACCGAACAGGCTAACGAAATTGTCAAGAATACCGATTACCTGAAGGAAAAACGCTCAATCGTAATCTACAACGAAGACTGGCACAAGGGCATCATCGGAATAGTGGCTTCAAGGCTTACCGAAATATACTTCCGCCCGGCAGTAGTACTGACATACGAGGGCGACATGGCGATAGGCTCGGCTCGCTCGGTTTCGGGATTCGACGTTTACAGCGCGATTGAAAGTTGCCGCGACCTTCTTGAAAACTTCGGCGGACACACATACGCCGCCGGCTTGTCGATGAAGGCTGAGAACATAAAGGAATTCTCGTCGCGGTTCGAGGCATACGTTACGGAGCACATTACCGACGAACAGACAAAGCCGACGCTGAAGATTGACGCGACAATAAACTTCAAGGACATAACGAACAAGTTCCACAACGATTTGAAGCGTTTTCAGCCATACGGCCCAGACAACACAAAACCGGTATTCTGCACCCAGCAGGTTTACGACTACGGAACGAGCAAGGTTGTGGGCAGGGAACAGGAACACATAAAACTCGAACTCGTAGACAACAAATCGAACAACGTGATGAACGGAATAGCCTTCGGACAAAGTTCGCAAGCCAGATACATTAAGACTAAGCAGTCGTTCGACATCTGCTACACCATAGAAGAAAATTCTCACAAGCGCGGCGAAATACAGCTTCAGAT
Source organism: Bacteroides sp. Ga6A2 (assembly GCF_000702225.1). Taxonomy (NCBI): domain Bacteria; kingdom Pseudomonadati; phylum Bacteroidota; class Bacteroidia; order Bacteroidales; family Bacteroidaceae; genus Bacteroides; species Bacteroides sp. Ga6A2. Next base: position 11,686 of record NZ_JNKX01000019.1, read on the forward strand.
TGAAGACATCCGCCCGGCATCAGCCAGAGAACAATCAGACATAAATGGACAGGTTTAGGGATATCCTCAGAAAATACTGGGGATACGACGATTTCAGGGGTATTCAGCGAAGCATAATCGACAGCATTGCCTCTGGCAAAGATACTCTCGGACTTATGCCAACCGGCGGCGGAAAGAGTATCACGTTTCAAGTGCCTGCCCTTGCGCAAGACGGCGTGTGCCTCGTAATAACTCCGCTCATCGCACTGATGAAAGACCAAGTGGAGAATCTGAAGAAGCGCGGAATTCAAGCCACAGCCATATACTCTGGTATGACGCAGAGGGAGATTGTAATTGCACTGGAGAACTGCATTCTGGGAAGTTTCAAGTTTCTGTACATCTCACCCGAACGCCTTTCTACGCAGATTTTCCTCTCGAAGATAAAGCGAATAAAAGTCAGCTTCATCGCGGTAGACGAGTCACATTGCATCTCGCAGTGGGGCTATGATTTCAGACCGTCGTACCTGAAGATTGCCGAAATAAGGGACATCATTCCCGACGCGCCGGTTCTTGCCCTTACAGCAACCGCCACTCCACAGGTTGTCGAGGACATTCAGAACAGGCTGAAATTCAGGGAGCACAACGTATTCAAGATGAGTTTCGAGCGAGACAATCTGGCCTACATCGTGCGCAAGACCGAGGACAAGGAAAGCGAACTAATCCACATATTGAACAGCGTTGCCGGAAGCGCGATAGTCTACACCCGAAATCGCAAAGGCACGGGCGAGACAGCAAAACTTCTGAACGATAACGGCATAACAGCCGAAAACTATCACGCCGGACTGATGAACAGCGAGAAGGACGCCCGTCAGCACAAATGGCAGAACAACGAATCGAGGGTGATGGTTGCCACAAATGCCTTCGGAATGGGAATTGACAAGCCCGATGTGCGCATCGTGATACATCTCGACCTTCCCGACTCGCCCGAGGCTTACTTTCAGGAGGCAGGACGCGCCGGACGAGACGGCAAGAAAGCCTACGCCGTTCTGCTTTACGGCAAAACTGACAAGGCAAAACTGAAGAAAAGAATACCCGACACGTTTCCCGACAAAGAATACATATATAAGGTGTACGACAAGATTGCGTATTTCTTTCAGGTCGGGATTGATTCGGGAATGGGCACGACGTTCAACTTCGACTTCGGAAAATTCTGCGCAATAAACAACCTCTTCCCCGTGCCGTGCCACAACGCGCTAAAAATACTTACTCGCGCCGGATACATTGAATATGTAGAGGAACAGGAATATGCGTCGAGAGTGATGTTCATAATCAGGCGCGACGAACTGTACCGCATAAAAGAACAAGACGAAAGAACATCGGCCGTGACGCAAAGTCTGCTTAGATGCTACGGCGGACTGTTTGCCGACTATGTTAACATCGACGAGAGCCTCATCGCCCACTCCATCGGCTACACCTCCGACGATGTGTATCACATCCTCGCCGCGCTCAGTCGTCAGGGTATAATTCATTACATTCCGCGCAAGCGCACGCCGCTGCTTTCGTACACCGCCAACCGCACAGAAACGGAAAGAATGAAAATTCCGCAAAGCGTTTACGAAAAACGGAAAGAGGCTTACGAAGAGCGCATAAACGCGATGGTTGATTACTGCGAGAGCGAGACAAGTTGCCGAAGCCGTATGCTCCTACTCTACTTTGGAGAGAAGAACGAGCACGAATGTGGAAAATGCGATGTCTGCCTAAAGAAACGCTCGCAGAGTCTGAAGGAAGACGACTACGAAAGATTCAGACAGTTTGCCGTGAACCTCGTGAGCGACGGAAAGATGCACAGCATGACCGAACTCACGGCCTTCAAAGCCCCGACCGACAAGATGCGGCAGATGCTAAACCATCTGCTTGCCGCCGAAGAAGTAAAAATGAAAGATGGAATGTTGGTATCAACCAACTACAAACAATAAAAAACATTTTTAATTATGGATACAAATCTACTAAAGATAAGCGAACTGACACAAATTATTGCAAAGAACGAGAACGACATCGCCGCCCGACTGGAGCGCGCCGAGATTCTTCTGGGCATGAACATGATTGAAGATGCCAAGCAAGACATCGACTTTGCGATATCCGCATCGCCTGAAAACGGACGCGCCTACAAACTTCGCGGAGCAATAAAGATGAATGCCGGCGACAAGGCTGGAGCAGCCGAAGACCTAAGAAAAGCGATGGAACTCGACCCCGAAATAGTGAAGGAGATTGAGGGAACATTCAAGCAGAAACTGCCAAGTTGCCACTAATGCGGGATAAATAGCCTGCTTTGGTGCAGATTTTGGTGCAGATTACCTTACAAATTGTATGTAAATACATCTCAAAACATAAAAATTCATATATTTTATATGGTTTTTATGAATAAAAAGATTACTTTTGCATCACTTTTAACAACAAACTTAAACAGATGAACAATTTGGCATACACATTTTTTTACTTTTTCTTTTACCTTTACTTTGGCGACGGAGTGAAGCGGGAAGTTGTGTATGTTACAACGAAATAAGATTTTACAGAATCCCGCTTGACAAACAAGCGGGATTTTTTATTTTAGAGATATGAAGAAAGTTGCAATACAAGGAATAGTCGGTTCGTTCCACGACATCACGGCACATCAGTACTTCAAAGGCGAAGACATTGAACTGATATGCTGCGACACCTTCGAGGAAGTATTCGAGAACATGAAGGCAGACAGCAATGTCGTAGGAATCGTAGCCATCGAAAACACCATTGCAGGCAGTCTGCTGCACAACTACGAGTTGCTTCGCGAGAGTGGCACAACGGTTGTTGGCGAGCATAAGCTGCACATCGAGCACAGCCTTCTCTGCCTTCCCGAAGACGACTGGGACGACATCACGGAAGTGAACTCTCACCCCGTTGCACTTATGCAATGCCGCGGATTTCTGAGCAAGCATCCCGACTTTAAGGTTGTTGAAGGCAGCGATACCGCTGGAAGTGCCGAGAAGATAAGCCGCAAGCACATGCAGGGCCACGCCGCCATCTGCTCAAAGTACGCTGCCCCACTCTACGGAATGAAGGTTTTGGAAGAGGGCATCGAAGACAACAAACACAACTTTACGCGCTTTCTGGTATGCGTAGACCCTTGGAAGGCCGACGAGTATCGCAACGCTCACCGCACAAACAAGAGTATGATTGTATTCTCGCTTCCTCACACAGAAGGCAGTCTGTCGCAGGTTCTGTCAATTTTTTCATTCTACAATATTAACTTAACAAAAATCCAGTCATTACCGATTATTGGTCGAGAGTGGGAATATCTGTTCTATGTAGATGTTGCGTATTCAGACTATGTGCGCTATCATCAGGCAATAGACGCTATCACCCCACTAACCAAAGCACTTAAAATTCTTGGCGAATATGAAGAATTCAAATCTAAGCTATAATATCAAGCCAGCCGACCGCATCAGTCAGGTTAGCGAGTACTATTTCAGCCGAAAGGGCAAAGAGGTGGCACGAATGAATGCCGAAGGAAAGGACATCATCAGCCTTGCCATTGGAAGTCCCGACATGCCGCCGTCAAAACAGACTATCGACACGCTTTGCGAGTATGCGCAGCGTCCAGATGTTCACGGCTATCAGCCAACCGTCGGAATTCCAGAACTCCGCGAGGCAATGGCACGATTCTACAAAAGATGGTACAACGTGGACCTCGACCCAAAGACCGAGATTCAGCCGCTTATCGGAAGCAAGGAGGGAATTCTTCACGTTACTCTGGCATTCGTAAACGTGGGCGACCAAGTACTCGTGCCAAATCCGGGCTATCCTACTTACACATCGCTCAACCGCATTTTGGGAAGCGACATCGTAAACTACAATCTAAGCCCCGAGAACGACTGGCAACCCGACTTCGACGAACTGGAGCAAATGGATTTGAGCAAGGTGAAGATTATGTGGACCAACTATCCAAACATGCCGACAGGCGCGCAGGCTCAGTATGCCACCTACGAGAAACTGGTTGACTTTGCAAAACGCCACAACATACTCATCGTAAACGACAACCCTTATAGCTTTATCTGCAACGAGCAGAGACCGATAAGCCTCTTGCAGGTTCCGGGAGCGAAAGACTGCTGCATAGAGTTCAACTCGATGAGCAAGAGCCACAACATGCCGGGCTGGCGCGTTGGAATGTTGGCAACAAACGCCCAGTTTGTAGAGTGGATTCTGAAGGTTAAGAGCAACATCGACTCAGGTACGTTCCGTCCACTTCAACTTGCGGCAGCAAAGGCTTACGACAATACCGACGAGTGGCATCACGAGAGCAACTTCGTTAACTACCGCCGTCGCCGCAATCTTGCCGAGCAGATTATGGACGCACTTGGCTGCAAGTACGACAAGAATCAGGTGGGAATGTTCCTCTGGGGACGAATTCCCGACAGTTACGGCGATGTTGAGGAGCTGACAGAGAAAGTGCTTCACGAGGCAAGAGTGTTCATCACTCCGGGATTCATCTTCGGCACAAACGGAAAGCGATACATCCGCATATCGCTCTGTGCAAAGGACGAGAAGATTGCCGAGGCATTAGAGAGAATAAAGAAAGTATTTTGACAATATAAAAAACAACTAAGATATGGAACTTCAATTGGAAGCACTCGGTCTGCCGGGTGAAGACAAGCGACCTCTTGTAATTGCAGGTCCTTGCAGCGCAGAGACAGAAGAACAGGTAATGAACACAGCCACTCAACTTGCAAAGAGAGGCATAAAGATATTCCGTGCCGGAATTTGGAAGCCACGCACAAAGCCGGGAGGCTTCGAGGGCATCGGCGAAGAAGGTCTGCCATGGATGCAGAGAGTTAAGCAGGAAACAGGAATGCTTGTAGGCACCGAGGTTGCAACGGCAAAGCACGTTGAGGCTGCGCTTAAGGCAGGCATCGATGTTCTGTGGATTGGCGCACGCACAACAGCCAACCCGTTCGCCGTTCAGGAACTTGCCGACTCGCTAAGAGGCGTTGATGTTCCTGTGCTCGTAAAGAACCCGGTAAACCCAGACCTCGAACTGTGGATTGGTGCTCTTGAGCGCATCAACGGAGCAGGCGTTAAGCGCATCGGCGCAATTCACCGCGGATTCTCGTCATACGACAAGAAGATTTACCGCAACACTCCAATGTGGCACATTCCGATAGAGTTGCGCCGCCGTATTCCAAACATTCCAATCATCTGCGACCCAAGCCACATCGGTGGAAAGCGCGAACTCATCGCACCGCTCTGCCAGCAGGCTATGGACCTTGGCATGGACGGCCTCATCGTTGAGTCTCACTGCAACCCAGACTCGGCATGGAGCGACGCTAAGCAGCAGGTTACTCCGGATATTCTCGACTATATCCTCAATCTTCTCGTTATCCGCAAGGAAACAGCATCGACCGAGAGCCTTACCGAACTACGCAAGCAGATTGACGAGTGCGACAACGACCTCATCGAACTTCTGGCAAAGCGTATGCGCGTGAGCCGCGAAATAGGCATCTACAAGAAAGAGCACGAGATTCAGGTGGTTCAGACCGACAGATATTCAGAGATTCTGGAGAAGCGCGGTGCTCAGGGGGCTCTGTGCGGCATAGACTCGGAATGCGTAAAGAAGATTTTCGAGGCTATTCACGAGGAATCAGTACGTCAACAACTCGACATTATAAACAAGTAAGTATCAATTATGCGTATATTAGTCTTAGGAGCCGGAAAGATGGGCTCGTTCTTTGTAGACCTTCTCAGCTTCGACCACGAGACAGCCGTGTATGAGGTTGACCCTAAGCGTCTGCGTTTTGTCTACAACACTCAGCGTTTCACTCAACTCGACGAGATTGACGCGTTCAAGCCCGAACTGGTTATCAACGCTGTTACGCTGAAATACACTCTCGAAGTGTTTAAGCAGGTAATCCCCCATCTTTCACAGGATTGTATCATTAGTGACATTTCGTCAGTAAAGACAGGATTCAAGGACTTTTACGAGAGTACGGGAATGCGATATGTGAGCACTCACCCGATGTTCGGTCCAACCTTTGCAAACCTTGGCAACCTTAGCAAGGAGAACGCCATAATAATAAGCGAGGGTGACTACATGGGACGCATCTTCTTCAAGGATTTGTACAGCAAACTGGGGCTTAACATCTGCGACTACACGTTCCAAGAGCACGACGAGACGATGGCTTACTCGCTGAGTATTCCTTTTGTGAGCACGTTTGTCTTTGCCGGTGTAATGAAGCATCTCGATGCTCCGGGAACAACCTTCAAACGACATCTGAAGATTGCGCGCGGTGTTCTGAGCGAGGACGATACTCTGCTTCGCGAGATTCTGTGGAATCCTTATACCGTTGGTCAGGTTGAGAACATACAAAAGCAACTTACCGACCTTATAGACATCATTGGCAAGAAGGACGAGAAGGCTTTGCAGCAGTACCTTACCAGAATACGCAAGAATATTGAATAATCAGTACATACCACACAAAAAGGTATGTTGCCATAGTTAGGAGCATTTCTAAACCGAAATGCTCCTATTTTTTCATAATTAAAAGATGTCAAAAAGCTATTTTTTTACTATTTTTGCAGATAGTTTAGCACTAAGTTCGCTATACATTACATAAAGGAAAAGCGTCACATGATGTTTTGTCTATTGGTTATCTGAAATTACCACAAAGAAAAGAGTTCCAAAGACAATACAGAAGATGATGCCACGGATATGCTACTATATGTATATCCCGTTGTGTGCGTGAAAGTTATCCAAACTTTCAACGCACACATTATGGGGCATATTAGCAATAATTTTGTGGGTATCACTCTGTTGGTCAGAACTCAAGGCTGTGGTAAGCCTCAGATAACAGACAAACAGAAAGTTGATACCCACGTTTTTTATTTATGTAACCACTTTAATATTAAAAGACTCGCTTTACTTGGGTATCATAAAGTACAAAAAAATATATAATGAGAAAATTTACTCTTTCTTTCCTTCTTGTAATCCTTACGGTTGGAACTAAGGCTTTTGCTTACGATTTTTCTGCAAAAAACGCCGATGGTATCGAAATTTATTACAATTACATTAAAGAACAAACAGAAGCAGAAGTTACAAGAGGGAATTACGAAGCTTCAAGTATCAAAATACCTGAAGAAGTTACTGTGAACAACAAAAAAATAAAAGTAACATCTATTGGTAAAGAAGCATTTGCTTTTTGTCAAGATCTGAAGACTGTTTCAATTCCAAATACTGTGACTTACATAGGAATAGGTGCATTTGCTGTCACATACTTAACATCCATAGAAATTCCCAATAGTGTTACCACTATAGAATATGGGGCTTTCCAAGAATGCTACAAACTTACTTCTGTCACAATTCCAAACAGCGTTAAAAGCATTGGAAGGAATGCTTTTGACGATTGTGACAAACTCAATAAAATTGTTTCACTAATAGAAAATCCCTTTGAAATAGAAGGCGTAGAAACATACAAAAATACTTTTCAGGAAGAGACGTTTCTAAATGCAACGCTTTATGTGCCCAAAGGTACAAAAGAGAAATATATGGCAACTAATGGCTGGAAAGATTTTAAAAACATTGTAGAGGGTAATGGTGATAATGACGCAACCAACATCGCAGAAACCCACGAAAAATCAGTATTGATTCAGAGCAAAGGCGGGGTTCTTTACGTTTCTGGAATTGAAAACGGCACAAGCATAAACGTTTATTCTGTTTCCGGAACATTGATTGGAACAACAAAAGTAAGTAACAATCAGGCATCGCTAAATACGAATCTCAATAATGGAGATATTGCGATTGTTAAGATTGGAGACAAATCTGTAAAAATAAATATTCAATAAAAACATACAGAAAAAGGCTTTCTTTTTATCGGAAAGCCTTTTTCTATAACAATATAGAGTTTCACCCAACAGAAATAATTTTGAACATTTTCGACAAGACTGTATTCTATTTTGGCTGGTGGATAATAAGAAATATCTTCAATCTGTAAAAAACACCTTCTTAACCAACATATTTATCTACCAAAACGCATAAAAATGCATTTAATCATAAAAAACGACATAAAAAGTTGTTTAAATGAATGAAATTACATACCTTTGCCACGTTTTTCACACTTAATCGATGTTTTAACAGATTTTATCTTGTTAATTTAACTAATGATATGAACATAAAAGCATAATATATTAGAGAGGTTATATATGGGATGCGCTCATTTGGCAGCGTAGCCTTGTGAACTGCATATTTTAACTTAACATCATTTTTATTAACCATTTTAATTTCTTATGACAAAGAAAGTTTTATTCATGCTGTTGCTGGCAATAGTAACGGCTGTGAATGTTGCAGCAAAGGCAACAAATTATGGCATTAAAATTGCCAACATGGAAGTTACTTCCAACAACTACAGTAACATAACCCACAAATGCATTACTCCTTATACAGAAGGAGTGGAGAGTTATGTACGTTTCGACCCTCAGAAGAAGGTTCTGACATTCTGTAACGTAAATATAGAATGTAAGGATAGTTATGGTCGATGCTTATACAACTATAACTGCGACGGGCTGACAGTTGTATTCAAGAACAGAAACAGGTTTAATTCTACAAAAGCAGCTACGGTGAGAATCGAGAAGAATACAACCATAACATGCGAAGACGGTATGTACGGCAAGGACATGATAGATATGTTTGGACACTACGATAAGAATGAGACTATCTATCTAAAGAACAAAGCAGTCCTGACATTTAAGGATGCCAATGTCTTTGTTTCATTCCCTGCAGGAACCGATATTGCAGGTATTCGAGGAGAAGGAAATGAATATCTTAGCGTAGACCACTCTTATTTAAGAGTTCATACAGGTGCTTTTGGTATCTGCATAAAGAAAATCAGCCGTTATGACATTAATTACAGTTGCCTTACTTTAGACGGAGGCAAATGCACTGAGGACGCACAATGCAATATGGAAGACGGATGTGAAATTATTACAGACTTCAAATACTCTGTCGACTTCAAGAACAATACAATAAACATCGACGGCAGTCCTGCAAAAAAAATTACATTCGACAACCCTATAAGTATCGACTCTAACAAATTCCCTGATGAAAATTTCCGTTCATACGTGAAAAACTTGAGATACCTTTGGAAGGGTAAGCTAACAACTGAGACATTGGGGTATTCAAGTTTTAATGTGAGTGGCTTGGGTATTAAGTCTCTGAAAGGTATTGAATATTTTAAAGCTCTGCGTGTGCTTAATTGCTCAAACAACCAGCTTACAAGCCTTGACCTGTCAAAGAACAAAAGACTGGAAAAGATTGATATCTCTTTCAACCGTATGAACACAACTGGAATGTCAAATTTCATTAAGAGTCTGCCAAAGTTTGAACCAGGACATGGCACAATATACGTTGTTACAGAAGACGGTAAACCAGACGGAAATATCTGTACCTCCGGACATGTTGCTGATTTGCTAAACAAAAACTGGAAGGCATATATGCAAGGTGGTACAGAAAAACAATATAAAGGCGTTAAAAATTATGAAATCTATGTTGCAGGAAATGGGTTGACTAATGAAAACTACAATAGAATAACGTCGTTAAAAGGAATAAAAGGCAACGTTACATTCGACCCTTACGACTACACATTAACACTTGAAAGCGCATCTATCGACGGTCGAATTGGTAACTACAGCGAAAGTGTTCTGACAATAAACTCGTCAAAGATTTCAACTGTCGATAGCATTAACGCAAGAGAACTTACGATAAAAGGCGATGGCACTTTGAACGTTAAGAAAAAAATAGAAAGTTGTAAAGAACTGACACTCTGCGGAAATGCAAAGGTTTACATTGACACAAAATGTCAAGCTGGCATATATCCATACATAAATGGAATCACTATTGAACCAAACATAATACGCGTTTCAGACAATGCTATACTGAAGGTTCGCGCCAAAGACATGGCTATATTTGCCGTAACAGATTCAAAACTTATTCTCAGCGGCAATGCAAAAATCCGCATTCCTGAATACGCAAAATGGGATGCTACAGGCAGCAGGGCAAAATTCGTTAGCATGTTAGGAAATTCTATCAACCAAGCTTACGTACATATTGGTGCAAACGAGAAGGTAAGCGACATCAGCATTAGCGATTTGACAATGCCTAAAGATTTTGAGCATGGCGACTATGAGGCTACAACAAAAAGCGAAGGCTGCAAGTTTGGCAATATTGTGTACAAAGACCACAAGACTGGCAAGGTTATCGATGCAAAGACTCAATACTTTACTGGTGGCGAAGAGGTTGAGATTCATGTAACCATGAAGGCTGACGTAGGCTACGAGTTTACAAAAACAACAAAGTGTCTATTGAACAACAAGAAACAAGATGCCATCACCTTCGACAGCAAGGCAACTGATTTCTGCTATATTTATACCGTACCAGTTCCAGAAGACGGCATATCAATACAAAAGTTTACGGCAACAATCACTGCTCCAAAAGCTGGCGAAAAGCCACAACTTACAATTAACAACTTAGATGCAAAACATCTGAAAAGCATCAGTGTATACTGGAATGATATGGACGAGAATAATCTGGTTGTAAAACAAATGTACAGAACTTACGTCAATGGTGAATACAGAGTAAGTAACGAAAATGAAACATTTGAAGCAGGACATAAATATATGTTGATGATAAAATTAGAGCCAGCAGACGGATACATATTCCACGAAAAGACATCTTACGTCATCAACGGCAATGAAAAGGACATAAAGATTTTATGGGCACCTCATAGAGCCAATCTCACATACACATTCCCTAAGTTGCCAGAAGACAAGACTACTGGCATCGAGAATGTTTCGGCAGACGAGGACGGCAAGTGGTATAACCTTAATGGTACAGAATTGTCTGGCAAACCTGCAAAGGGTGGCATTTACATATTCAACGGTCGCAAGGTTGTTGTAAACGAATAAACAAGATACGCAAGTTCGGGACAAAAACGCAGTCTGTAATAATATGCAGACAGAAAACGAATCATTATGCAGAAAAGAGGCAAAAAAGCTACTTTCAAGGTTGAGGATAGTAAGGGGGTAGCAAGAGGATAGCAAGAAGGTAGCTTCGGGGAAGGAAGCCGATGCGTATATTGATGCAAATTCAATTAAAAATTCACAATTGACAATGCTGAATTCAGAAAGAGGATGGAATCTTAATTTGTCTCGAACAACGCTGTTATAAAATTAAAGCGGCAACAGGTCGAAAGACTTATTGCCGCTTTTTTTATTTCCTAAAATCGTGCAAAATCACCACCCTTCTGGCAATACGATGTTATCAACATCGTGAGCCGACTTGAACAGAGGCGAAATCTGCTCGTCGGTAAAGCCGGCTATGCCGCAGCCTATGCGCGTTACGAGGAATGTTAACTGCGGATGCTGCTTGGCAAACTCGATAAACTCGTCAACATACGGACGGATTGTCTCTACCCCACCCTGCATAGTAGGTATAGCATAGCATTGACCTTGCAGACCAACGCCCTGCCCCATTATCGCTCCAAATTTCGACACGGCGATATAGGCCGCGCCTCCGCCGTGCATACCCTTCAGATTGCTGCCAAAGACAAAAATCTCGTTTGGTTCGAGCCTTGTAATCTTCCAAGGCGTAGTTCGTTTCTTGTTCATATCCATAAAGTTTGGTTTTAAAGCACTAAATCCTACCACAGCCTCGCACATAGCCTGAGAATCGCCGATAAACTCGTTCTCGTCGATGACCTCGGGCATATCCAAATCCATGTCGAAGTTTTTCCTGAAATACGGGGCTATTACACGCTCTTTCAGCAACTTGAATCTCTGCGATATTGCCGACGGCGTTACGCCCATCTGCTCGGCAATCTCGTTAGCCTTGAATCCGCGCAGCAAAAGCATGTCGATGATGAGGCGGTCTTGACGACTGAGGGTGGCATGGTTGCACACATCCTCAATCATTCGGTTAAACTGAAGGCGGAGGCTTCCGCTCACGTCGAACGACAGCATGTAATCCTCGAACGAGATGCTTCCGTACTCCTTGGCATGCCATTTAAGCGCATCGAGCACAACATAGCGGAATCCGTTTATGAGCCATGTGCGCAGACTAACGCCGGGCGAATGTTCTTCGAGCGGCTTCCAGTTGCGTTCCATAAGATAGATAGCATACTGATGAGCCAGCGACATAAAGTCGAGATTCTCTTTCTGACTAAGCTGATAGCGTTTGTCGAAGATGCAATATCCAACATGGCAATATCCGTAGAAATACTGGCGGATAATGTCGGAATCTCCTCGACGAAAACCATCGATAATCTGCGTTTCTGACAACATTGATTTAAAATATTTTTAGCGAAATTACAAAAAATTTGCTTTCGTACTTAATTTTTCCCGAATATCTTCTTCTAATAGATAAAAGAACAGAATTATTAACTTTTATCAAACACTTACGGATATGAAAAATCAGAATGAAAAAAGAGCAAAGAAGGTGTTCAATCTTATTATTGTTGACGAGAGCGGCTCTATGTCGGTAATTCGCGAGCAGGCTTTCACGGGAATGAACGAGACGCTGAAGACGATACAGAACCTTCAGAAGAAATACAGCGACACGGAGCAGTTAGTAACCCTCATGACCTTTGACAGCGAGCACACCAAATGGCATTACGACGGCACACCGGCGGCAAAGGTTCACAAAATCGGGTGGAAATCTTACGACCCTTGCGGCGCAACGCCTCTGTATGATGCCATCGGAAAGGGAATCTCGAAGGTTAACGCGCAGGCATCAGAGGGCGACAACGTGCTTGTAACTATCATTACCGACGGCGAGGAGAACTGCTCGAAGGAATGGACGCTGAAGATGGTTCGCACGATGATTGAGAAGCTGAAGAAGCAGAACTGGACGTTCACGCTCATAGGCACGGACAATCTTGATGTTAAGTCGATGGCTGGTTCATTCTCGATAGACTCGCACATGGCATTCGTGCAAAGCGCAGCAGGCACGAAAATGATGTTCGAACGCGAGAACAGATGCCGCGAACGATACGTTCAGCGCGTTATGGACGATTCGGTAAGCGAGATTGGCGATTCGTTCTTCAAGGAAGACTAACATTTTGTAAAGTCCGCTCTCTAACGATGGAGGGCGGATTTTTCTTTTCCATTCGGATAATTTTCATTATTTTTGTGGCGAACTTTTCAGTCTTTTTTATGCAATATTTCATTTCGGACGACAGAATGATAGAATTCGTTGTTACTGAAGACATTACGAAAGAATTCGGTCTGCATAACCATACCGGACACTATGTAATTTCATTCATCACAAAGGGCAAGGCAACAGTATTCTACAACAACGTGAGCGTGGTTCTCGCCAAGGGCGACACGTTCATCATTCGTCCGTATATGCCTCATTCTGTTGCGGTTGAGAGTGGCTCACAGATTCTGTCGATGTGCATAAAGAAAGATTTGTTTTCTGCCCAGAGCTTTGGCGAAATCAGTCAGACAGTAAGCACAAAATTCGATGAGATAGCAGCCGAGACGAGTCTTGAAACCGGAATAAAATCCGAACTGAACGATGCCGTAAGGCTGATTGCCGAAACCATCGGCGACGAGCGTTACAAACTGTCGGCCGACATTCAGCAGATTGCCGACAAGATAGCCGAGAAATCGTCAAAAATCTATTCGCTCGACCAACTTTCGGAAGATGTATACATCAGCAAGTATCACTTAATCAGAAAGTTCAAGTCAAAAATCGGACTCACGCCGCATCAGTTCATGATTCAGGTAAGAGTGCGAAACGCCCAAAAGGAACTTGCCGATGGCGGACGGCTGATTGATGCCGCCATAGACAACGGTTTCTACGATTCGAGCCATTTCGACAAGTGTTTCGAGAAGATTGTGGGCATCTCGCCGTCGGAATATCTAAAGAAAAGCCGCGGAATCTGAAAATCAGCAATTTTATACAAGCAAAAGCCGTTTCGTCGCCGTAATTTTGCAGCGTTAAATCATTAAACATTTACGCTAAATGGAAACATTCAAAAAGTTTGACAACGGACAGCTTGCCTTGCCCGAGAAAACGGTAAAATTCGACAGTCAGAAATGGAACGAGCACCCTACATTCGAGGGCGTAGCTCTGAAACACATCGTAACGGCCAAGGACAGCGGCGGACTTTTCAGCTATCATCTTGTAAAGATCGCGCCGAACTGCAAAATCGGACTTCACATTCACGAAATGCAGTTCGAAACGCACGAGGTAATAGCCGGCAGCGGAATCTGCCTTAACAACGGCAAGACCATCGTCTACAAGCCTGGCACAATATCAATAATGCCGGCAAAGATAGAGCACGAGGTAAGGGCTGGCAACGACGGTCTCTATCTCTTTGCCAAGTTCATGCCAGCGTTATGCTAACAGTTTTTTCAGGAAAAATCCCATATTGTGGTCATAACGATATGGGATTTTTCAACGTACCTTCAACGTATCTTGAACGTACCTTGCCCGAACCTTCCCCGAACCTTCCCCGTAGCTACCCCGTTCCTACCCCGTAGCTTCTCCGTACCTTCCGGCTTGCTACTCCCTTACTATCCCCTTGCTACCCTCTTGCTATCGGCTCACCATCGACTTACCATCGGCTCTCTTGAACGTAACTTGCGGCTTGGTTGCCCCTTGCTTAAATCTATGTCGAAACAACATTGACACGATTTTTCAACTTTCAACATTTTCAAGTTCCAATTGTCCATTGTCAACTGTCAATTCAACTCTCTATGCCATTGCCACGGAACAGGATTTTTCTTCTCCCCAACAAACAACATAGGGAGAAATAGCCGACATTCTCTCAAATTTTTCGTAAATTTGCAGAATGGAACATTTAAAACAATTATACGAATCTTGGAAAGGCTGCGAGCCTACAAGCATACAACTGCTGCCGGCTGCCGGCAGCAACCGAAAATATTACAGAATCTCTGATGCCGACGGCTCTACCGTTATTGGCGTTGAAGGCACATCGGTAGAAGAAAACCAGACATTCATCTACCTTGCCAAGCATTTTGCCGAGAAAGGTCTGCCTACGCCAAAGGTGCTAGCGCAGAGCAACGACTCGCGCTACTACATTCAGCAAGACCTTGGCGACACATCGCTGTTCAAGGCTATAGAGGGCGGACGCAACGCCGGAGGTGAGTATTCGGCAGAAGAAAAAGAACTACTCAGACGCACCATCCGTCTGCTGCCCGACATGCAGTTTAAGGGCGCAGAAGGGCTGGACTTCGGCAAGTGCTATCCGCAGCCAGAGTTTGACCGCACAGGCATTATGTTCGACCTGAACTATTTTAAATACTGCTTTCTGAAGGCTACGGGCATCGACTTCAACGAACTGAAGTTGGAGCACGACTTCTGCCAGATGGCAACAGACCTCATCGGCGAGGACAGCAACACGTTCCTCTACCGCGACTTTCAGGCTCGCAACGTGATGCTCGACAAGGACGGAAATCCGTTCTTCATCGATTTTCAGGGCGGACGAAAGGGCGCGATTCAGTACGATGTAGCTTCCTTTCTGTGGCAGGCATCGGCTAAATATCCGCAAGAACTTCGCAACGAACTAATTGACGTGTATCTGGATAGCGCATCAAGATACGCAAAGATTGACAAGCAGCAGTTTACCGAAAAACTGAACCTGTACGTGCTGTTCCGCATCCTTCAGGTGCTTGGCGCATACGGCTTCCGCGGATATTTTGAGCGCAAGAAACATTTTGTAGAGAGCATTCCGCCGGCAATAGAGAACCTGAAGGCGCAACTTGCCATCTGCGGACAGAAATACGCATATCTGCACAAGATTCTTGGTGAGATGGCCGAACTTCCGCAATTCAAACCGCAGGTTGCAAGCGTTTCGAAATACGACGGACAGGGCGAACTTACAGTAACCGTGTACAGTTTCTCGTACAAGAAAGGTATTCCGACTGATGAAAGCGGCAACGGCGGCGGATATGTGTTTGACTGCCGCAGTACGCACAATCCCGGCCGATACGAACCTTACAAGCCTCTTACGGGTCTCGATGCGCCGGTAATCAAATTTCTTGAGGACGACGGCGAGATTCTAACCTTCCTCGAAAGCGTGTACAAACTCGTAGATGCTCACACAGAGCGTTTCATGAAGCGCGGATTCACTCATCTGATGTGCTGCTTCGGATGCACGGGCGGACGTCATCGCTCGGTCTACTCAGCGCAGCACGTTGCCGAGCATCTGCACCAGAAATACGGAGTTAAGGTTCACATCATCCATCGCGAACAAAACATTGACACTTGGCTATGAAAGTAATGATTTTTGCTGCCGGACTTGGCACCCGGCTGAAACCGCTTACCGATACGATGCCAAAGGCTATGGTGCCTGTAAACGGCAAGCCCCTTCTGCAAATACTCCTCGAACGGCTGCAACGAGCCGGAGCGGACAAGGTGGTGATAAACGTGCATCACTTTGCCCAGCAGATAAAGGATTTTGTGGCACAGCACAAATTTGCCGGCGTTGATGTGGCTATAAGCGACGAAAGCGACCAACTACTCGAAACGGGCGGCGGCATAAAAAAGGCTCTGCCGCTCTTCAACAACGGCAACGACGAGCCAATTCTTATTCACAACGTGGATATTCTGCACAACGTAGATTTGCATAGATTCTATTCCGAAGCATCCGAAATGTGCCGCCAGAAAGAGATGGGCGCAATGCTGATGGTTAGCAACCGAAGCACATCGCGATATCTACTCTTCGACAACGACAATCGTCTTGTAGGCTGGACAAACATCAGCACAGGCGAGGTAAAATCACCATACAAGAATCTTGACGTAAGCAAATGCAAGATGTATGCCTTCTCGGGCATTCACATCATAACGCCTGCTCTCGCGCCGTTCTTCGACGAGTGGCAGGGCAAGTTCGCCATCATCGACTTCTATCTGAGCGTGTGCAACCGCATAGCCATATATGCCAACGTAAACGAGAATCTGCATCTCATAGATGTCGGAAAACTCGACACTCTGGCAAAAGCCGAGGATTTTCTGAAACAACAAGAAGCCGAGGTATGAGCGCAGAAAAATACCACTCGATAATCGCACAACAGAAAGCCGATTTAAAGCGTATCTCGCTCAGAATATACGGCTTGGGACTGACTAAACTCGTCGTTTTCGTGCTCACTCCGCTTGCCGTCTACCAGCTTTGGGGCGGCAACAGCATTTTAATCTTTGCCGTGGCATGCGTTGGAATAGCAGTCTTTCTGCTTCTTTCAAAATGGCAGGACAGATTTCTGTACAAAGAAGACATCTGTAAGGCTCTTATAAAGATAAACAACGACGAGATAGCATCGCTCGGCGGCGATTTCTCGGCTTTTGCCGATGGAAAACAGTACACAGACAGCAGTCATCCGTTTACGTTCGATATTGATGTATTCGGCGCAGGCTCTCTGTTTCAGATGCTAAACCGAACCGCCACGCAACTGGGCAGCAACACCTTGGCAGAGTGGCTGAAAAATCCGCTTACAGACAAAGGCGAGATTGAAGCGCGACAGAAGGCGGTAGACGAACTGAGCAGAAAAGTTGAGTGGCGACAGTCTTTTGCGGCCGCGGCAACGGTAGGCAACAAAAACAATATCGAAGACCTCGAAATGCTCGACCAATGGGCAAAGAGCGGCGATGTTTTCAACAAGCCGATTCTCAGGCTTCTGCCAAAAATCGTCATAGGACTAAACATCGTGTTGGCTGTACTTTTCGTTGCAGGCTTGATTAAGGCAGATTTTTACATCTCGCTCTTCTTCGTCATAGCCGTCGCCGCCACGATGATGTCGGGCAAAATCCGAAAGATTCAGATTGGCTACAACAAGTCGCTCAGCACGCTTTCAACATATTCAAAACTCCTCAGTCTCATAGAGAGTCAAGAGTGGGAAAGCACTCTGCTGCGCAACATTCAGTCAAGCGTATGCAGCAACGGCGGAAAGGCTTCGGAGTCTATCCGCGCGCTCGACAAGGTGCTGCACAAACTCGACTCCAACAGCAACATAATGGTTCTGCTCGTTCTCAACGGACTTTCGCTTAGCGACTTGCGATGTGCCGTCTCGATGGAAAGATGGAAGCACGAGTATGCCGAATCCATTCCTACATGGCTCAAGGCGATTGGCGCGGTTGAGGCTCTGGCATCGCTGGCAAACTTCAGGTTCAACAACCCCGATTATGTCTTTGCCAACATAACAGAAGACGACAGTCTGATAAAAGCAGAAAGACTGGTGCATCCGCTTATGCCAAATGCCGTGCCTAACCCGATAGACATTAGCCGAAAACCGTACTTCCTTGTCGTAACGGGAGCGAACATGGCAGGCAAAAGCACGTATCTGCGCACGGTGGCAACGAACTATGTGCTTGGCTGCATCGGCGCGCCTATGTGTACAACCGACGGCAACAACCGTCTGCACCCGGCAACGCTATTCACAAGCCTGCGCACCAACGACTCGCTCCGAAGCGGCGAAAGTTATTTCTTTGCCGAACTGAAGCGTCTGAAGATGATTATCGACAGGCTGAACAACGGCGAACGCATGTTTGTAATGCTCGACGAGATTCTGCGGGGAACGAACTCGCACGACAAGCAGCAAGGCAGCTACTCGTTTGTTAAACAGCTGATACTGATGCAGACGAACGGCATCATAGCCACGCACGACCTTGCCCTTGCACGGCTGAAGTCGGTCTTTCCCGAAAGCATCTCGAACCTTTGCTTCGAGGCTGACATCTGCAACGATGAACTGACATTCAGTTACAAAATACGCGAGGGAGTAGCACAAAACATGAATGCGTGCTTCCTGATGAAAAAAATGGGAATAAACATTGTAAACGATTTGGAAAATTGAAAAAAAGAAGACTGAAGAAAGGCTGCTGGTACATCATCATTCCGTTTCTGGCAATAGCAGCCATCGCCTTGTTTTACCTGTTTACATACTTGATAAACGAAGCGGGAAACGCCTGCACAAAGAACGTGCCTGCACCACCAGCCAAAACGATTAAGAAAACGCCCGAAGAGCCTAAGCCCACAGCGCAGCAGATTGCCTTCGACAACAATCTGAAAGAGGAGATTAACAGATTTCTGCACTCTCCTCTAAGGCTCGACACGGGCGAGATTGCCGTCTCGGTATTCAACCTAAGCACCAACCGCGCGGTTTTTGCATATCGCGACAGCATGAGGCTTCCGCCGGCATCGTGCCTAAAGATTGCCACGGCGGTAGCAGCCCTCGAAACACTCGGCATGGACAGCCGTCTGTACTCGTCGTTGCAGATTCGCGGCGACATGAAGGGCGATACGCTCGTAGGCAATCTTCTGCTTCGCGCCGATGCCGACCCTCTGCTCGAAAGCTTCGACACGCTTACAACACAACTCCGCCAGCATGGCATCAGCCACATCCGCGGAAATATCTACCTCAATATTGCCAAAGAAGACACTCTCGTTCCGCACCCCACGTGCAAATATTGGGACATTCCATACCACAAAGTGCCAATTCTTCTGAAAGGACGAAAGCGTATAATGAAGGATTTGATTGCATCGCTCCACGCCAAGGGTATCTCGTTCGAGAGCGACGGAAAGGTTAATCCGCCAAAGCCTAACTACAAGATTGTGGCACGCTCGTCGCACCTGCTGCGCGATGTCATCACGCCGATGATTATACACAGCAGCAACATAAAGGCCGATGCGCTGATGCATCATCTCGACTGGAAGACAGGGCGTATAACCGACGGTTGCACGCACTTCGACATAAAGCACTATACCGAGGTTTGGATGGAGAAAACCTTCGGACGAAAGAAGATGACTGCCATAGAGCCAGACAGCACAAGGGCATTAGATAGTTTTGTTATAAACGACGGCTCCGGACTCTCGCCCGACAACCGCTTGTCGGCATGTTTCTTGGTTGATATTCTGAAACGCGTTTACAAAAATGTGCCAATGCGCAACTATTTCATCAGCGAGGCTCTCGCCTCTCCCGGCATTCCCGAACGCATGGGCTCGTTGCAGACAAGACTCGCCCAACCGCAATACCGCGACCGTCTTTTTTGCAAAACCGGAACGATGGTAACCGTAGGCACTTCGGCCCTTGCCGGCTTCATTCACGCGTACAATGGTCAATGGTATGTTTTCTCGATAATAAACACCAACTCACCCGTTGCCGAATCGCGAATATTTCAAGACAAGATTTGCAAGATTATAATAGGAAAAAGCAACCATTAAAGCATAAAAAATCCCCACCAATTCTGGCAGGGATTTATTTTTGTATGTAAAATTTAAATTACTTTACACGAACACCAGCAACATTGTACTTAACACCGTTTGCAGAGATAACAATCTTGCCGTTCTCGATTGACTTAACAGGAACTGCAGAGACAGCAACAGGAGCAGTAACGCCAGTAGACTCACCAGCTACAGACAAAACTGGGTCAATATCAGTCTCAGAGAAACCAAATGCACCAAGAGAGAACTTAGAACCGCAAGCGTGTACATAATAGAAGCAGTCCTTATAAACAGCAACCTTTACGTAACCAAAACCACTTGTACCGACCTTTGTATAAGGATTTTCATTTGCAGTTACATCAGACTCGGCGTTCTTGAAAGACTTGCCATCTACTGAAGCCTGAATGATTGTCTCTGGCCACAAAATCTGAGAGTAACCTGCCTCCTTCAAGTAGTTAAAGTCTGCATCGCCAACCAATGTATAGCCCTTGCCCTTTACATCACCAGCCCAATCAGCAAAAAGAGTATAGCCAACAGCATTCTTACCCTCTTCCCAAACCATATAAGACTTGTTTGAAGAAAGTTTACCAAATACATAAAGATAACCGTCCTTCGCTACAGTAAACTTGAATACTGCACCAGATGCTGGAGCTGCATCGATTGCACCCAAGTTACTACCTTCAGAATCCTTAGGATTAGTCTGTCCCTGAACACCGTTAGCACCATCAACATCAACAGTAGCTGTTGCTGTGCCAAGAGTTATAGAACTGATAACTTCAGCAGCTGCATTCTTTGCATTTGTACCTACAATCTTGTAATCATCATCAAAAGCAGATGTACATGTTACAGCTCCGTCAATCTTACCAAATTCAAAACCTGCAGACTTAGAAACAGCAGTAGAAGCTGCATCTGCACCAAGCAATGTCTTACCGTCTACAACACAGATGCTCTGTGCATTAGCTACGCACGCTGCGAAAATTGCAGCAACAAAAAGTAAATTTTTCTTCATGATAAATAAATTAAATTAATATATGTTTTATTTTATTGAGTTGAGGAAGAGAAACTCCTCCTCAACTCTTTAGTTATTACTTGTTACCTACGAAACTATATTTGTAAGTATAGTCGTAATACTTTCTGCCAACTCTTACCGACACAACTTTACTAAATGCAATCGTAGCCTTCTCTACATTTTCATCGCCCAAGATTCTTCCTGTAAACTGTGACTCAAACGCATTTGTCGGAACTTGATTGAAGAAATAAAAGTTATAAATGTCCTTTGCATAAGTAATATTAGCATCACAAGTAAGGTCAAGATCTAAAGCCTCCGAATAAGCTCTGATACTTGTAACATTTTCAACACCTGTAGCCGTGAAAGTTAACGTTCCTGGAGCCTCAGACTTTGTCTCTACATTATTAGGGTCTACGGCAGTTAAATACCATGTTCCCGAATATGTGCCAGCAGAAGCGATCTCAGCAGTTACACTTGCCTCAAACTCATCACACGAATCATCGCTAGAGCATGACGCAAAATTAAACAAAATTGCCAATAAAACAAGCAATGAATATATTATTTTTTTCATTTGATTTCTTTATTATACGTTTATATATTCATCTATTAATAACCCGGATTCTGATCTGCAGTTGTCAACGCAGTATTTGAGTTCAATTCACTTGTTGGAATTGGACGATACCACTTGATCTCACCCTTATTATTCTTCATTGCAGCCGAAGAAGCCACATAATCATTAAAGGCTACATTATAGCGGACCAACTGCTTTGTTCTACGCAAATCCATCCAACGCTGTCTCTCTGCATATAATTCACGAGCTCTTTCATCGAGAATTACATCAAGCTTATTCAATTTGAATCCTGCAGGAAGAGAGTAAGCAACGCTATATGAATCAAATGCTACTGCAGAGACACCAGCACGAGCACGCACAGCATTAACCTTTTCCAATGCAGCACTTTCATTGCCAGCCATCAAATAGGCCTCGGCAGCAATAAGATACATATCACTTACATGGAAAAGCACAATGTCGCGATAATCGTTTGAACCAGCCAACTGAGCAGATTCTGGATCATCATACTTTCTTACACATACACCGTTGTTGGTCAGAAGATTGAAATCCTCCACAGAGATTGTAGATTTAGTCCACTTGCCATTTTCATCGAATGTATATTTGACAACTGGGTTAGAAAGAATTGCAGCCATTGGCGGATTGTAGTAGTCGCCCTTAATATACTGTTCCTTATTAGCCTCGAACTCAGCCTCAGCTTCAGCAGGCGTCGTATAGTATGGGAAGAAACGGTTTGCTATACCAAGTTCATTCAACTTTGAAGAGTTGTAGAATGCATAGTAACCCTCTGTTCCCCAGTTTGCAACCTTGTTAACAACCTTAGCATTGTACAGAGTTGTCATATAAGTAGCCTCATAACGTGTATCACCCTTCTCAAACAGATACATACTCTTCTTGCTCTGCTGATTGTCACTTCCAACATTCTTTAAGCCTGTAGTAGAACATGCACCATAATAGCCACCATAATTATTCTGCAGGCTATGACCACCATCAGAAACATCGCCAGGATAACCTGCTCGATCGTACTGAACAGAGAAAATCTCCTCGGCATTACCCTCGTTTGATGGAGCCCACTTGCTTTCGAATGTCATTGTTAGCTGAACACCATTGATAGCCTTCTCAGCCCACTGTGCTGCTTCAGTAAAGTTTGTTGTTGACTTTACAGAATAAGTTCCATCTTCGGCATTAGTCAAGTCTGTATCCAAGTCCCATCCTGCCGACAATGTAACTTTTGCAAGAAGTGCAGCTACAGCCTGCTTGCTTGCTCTGCCACTATGATTTTGCTCATCAAGTTTACTATTATTATAGATGTCTGTGAGATCTGAAATCAAAGCTGGGTAAATATCGGCAATCGCCGTACGAGGATAGCTACGTTCTGCACCCTCAATATAACTTGTGATATAAGGTACAGAACCAAACTGCTGAACAAGCATATAATAACAATAGCCACGAAGGAAACGAGCTTCTTGTCCCAATTTGCTATCAGCACCTGCATATTTGATAACACCATTTGAATAATTAATAACCTTATAAGCATTAACAAAAAGATTATAAACAGTGCCATTCTCAGCCGTAAGAGTGTATTCATTGAACTCACCACCATTATGACCACGAGTATTCAGATACAAATCTGTTCCCTGATCTGTCAGAGCGACCTCAGTAGACAAACTCTTCAAACCGCTATAAGCAGTTGTCAACAAACTTGTTGCATCTGAAGAAAAATATCCCTCAGCAGTTTGGCCACCGGCTTTTTTATCTTCTGCTTCCAAAAAATCGCTACAACTTGTAAGTGCAAATCCAGCACAAAAAGCCGCGATTACAGGAATATATAATGTTTTTTTCATTTTTCAATTACAATTAATTATTAGAACTTCACGCTTGCACCAATCTGGTATGTAACAGTGCTTGGACCATCATTCTTAGCAGCAGCATCTGCCCATTCAGGATCGAAGCCCTTATAGTTTGTAAATACAAATGGATTTGTTACAGTTGCGTAGATGCGGAGTTTCTGACAACCGAACTTATTCAAGAAACTCTTTGGTACAGTATAACCTAGGGTAATATTCTTAACCTTTACATAAGAAGCATCAACATTTGCCTTTGCAACATTATAATATGAAGCCTGCGCACCAACACCACCATTTGAGCCTCCATTATTAGGGAATGGATATTCACCATAATGAGTTGTTACCTGATATACAGGGTTTATTATTGTACCATCAGCATTTACACCATCACAGTCTATAAGAGTTCCTGCAGGTATATAATAATTTACATTCAGTTTCTGACGTCCACGGTCGTTCCATGCCAACTGGTCGCCATTCATAAAGTTTGAATAAACTGTATAGTTCTGCTTTGTGTAAAGCGACATGTTGAAATCCCAATTCTTGTATGTAAGGTTAGTTGAGAAACTACCAGTCCATGAAGGATTTGAGTTGAAAATATACTTGTCATTATCGTCAATAGTACCATTGCCATCACGATCAATAACGTATGGCTGTCCTTCCTGCAATCCATAACAAGCGTAGTAATAGTCGTACGACTTAACCTTATCACCAGGGGTAAAGCCCTTATCCTTTGCAATCTGGGTGTTTGGAACAGTCATGTATCTATCATCAACAATGCCACCCATCTTGTAATTGTAAACATTATATACAGATGAGCCAACGAACAAACTATTTGTTGTACTTTTAACAAGTCTTGTATCAATACCATTGATTTCAAGAACCTTGTTGCTGTTACTTGCAAAAGTAAATGTTGTAGACCATGTCAAATCCTTCTTCTTGATATTCTCTGTTGTCAAAGAAACCTCAACACCCGTATTACGAACACTACCAACATTTGTAGTCATTGTTATACCTCCTGTCTCAAGAGGCAACAATACAGGGTAAAGCAAGTCTTCTGAAGTTTTACGATACCAATCGACAGTACCATTGATTCGACCACCTAAGAAACCGTAGTCCAAACCGACATTCAACTCACGAGAAGTTTCCCATTTCAACATTCTGTCAACAATATCTGAAGCATAAAATCCAGAACTATAAGATGTTCCAAATGGATAATAAACAGGACCAGCAACAGACACCTGAGTAGCATAAGCACCAATACCGTCACAGTTACCAGTTACACCATAGCTGAAACGTAGTTTCAAGTTAGATATCCAATCATATTTCTGAATGAACGCTTCTTCAGACATACGCCAAGCAACAGCAGCAGAAGGGAAACATCCCCAACGATAGCCATCAGCAAATTTAGAAGAGCCATCCCAACGGACAGTTGCAGTAAGAAGGTACTTGCCCATAAATGCGTAATTACCTCTCAAAGCATAAGAAAGCATATCAGTATCAGAGTATCCGTATTTAGAACCATCTGCATCAAATGTTCCAGATGTCAAATTATACCAGTCTGTGCCAGCCATTACGTCTGTAGCAGCCCAAGTACTTGATTCTGTATTACCTTTTTGCAAAGCAACAAGTCCCATCAAACCAACATCATGTTTTTTGGCGATTGTTGTATTGTAATTTACAACATTATCCCAAGTCCAGCTGAAACTACGGCTCTTCTGAAGTGATGCAGAGTTTGTATCGCTGTCATCGTATGCCTTGTTAGTAACAGGATTTATATAACCTGCAAACGAGCCTAAGCGATAGCTTGTGTAGCTTGGAGAAAATGTAGTCTTGAAATTCAAGCCCTTGATGATATCAAGTTTCAAATAAACATTACCAAGGATACGCCATGTCTCACGTTCCTGCTTGGTGTTTTTCATCAAATCCAAAGCACTAACCTGATCAGAGAACTGATATGTACCATCTGTACCTACAGCAGCTGCTGCACCCGGCTTATGGTTAATGTTGCCGTCAGCATCATATGGCTGCATAAATGGATTCATACGGAATGCAACAGAAATTGCATTATCGTTAGCGTACTCATTCTCAGAATATGCCATATTCATGCTAAAGCCTGCGCTAATCACCTTATTGACCTTAGCATCAACAGAACCCTTAAAGTTGTAACGCTGTTCAGCATCACCTTTATATATACCTTTTACTCGGTTATAACCTACACCAAAATGATATGTAGCAACTTTTCCGCCACCATTTACAGAAAGATAATGGTTCTGCTGCTGACCATCCTGTGTAACAAGAGAAGGCCAATCCTGTGTAGCACCACTCTGAAGCATAGATTTCAACATATATTCGCCCGAACCGACATGTTCTCTAAGCAAGCCCTGCTCTACCGCACCATTACCCATTGAATAGATTGGATTTGCCACGCCTGACTCTGCCGAAATCAAGAACTTGAGGAAACGATACTTATAGAACTGTTCGCCAGTCATAAAATCTGGCATACGAGTTACTTTTGAGATACCATAATATCCGTCATAACTGATAGTTGGCTTTTGCTCCTTATTAACAGCCAAACCACCCTTTGTAGTTACCATTACAACACCAGCTGTTGCACGCGAACCATAGATAGCTGTTGAAGAAGCATCCTTCAACACATCGATACGCTCGATATCCTGCGGATTAAGGAAGTCAATATCATCACACATAACACCGTCTACAACAAAAAGAGGTGTTGTGTCAGAGTTGATTGATGACTTTCCACGGATTTCTATTCCGAAACCACCGTTAGTACGACCAGAAGACTGAGTAATGCTAACACCAGGCGTTGAACCCTGGAGATTTTCAATTACACTTGACGCTCCTTTGGCATTAAGCGCCTCAGTCGTGACAGAAGAAACAGAACCTGTCACATCCGACTTTTTCTGTACTCCATAACCAATAACGACGACCTCGTCAAGGTTTTTACTGTCTTCCTGAAGCGTTACCTTCAGTTCCTTCTTATCAGCCTTAATCTCCTGCGAGATATAGCCGATGTAAGAGAAAACCAATGTGCTGTTTGCGCTCACGCCCGAAAGTGAAAAATTACCTTCAATATCGGTAATTGTTCCGTTAGTCGAACCTTTTTCCAACACATTAGCACCAATGATTGGTTCACCATTTGCATCGAGCACAACACCCTTTACGGTTCTCTGTGCAAAAGCAACGGTGCAGAGCAAAAACATGAACAACGCCATGCAAGCTCTTTTCATCAGAATTTTCGAATTCATAGATGTGCTTAATTATTATTATTGTTATTAATGATATTAGACTGCTTGGATTGCTTTCTTCAGACTACATTTCATTTTTTCTTTCATCGTCAAAGTGTACCTTTCAGCATTGGTGGCAAAAATATAAAAGTTTTGGCAAAAATACACTATCTTTTTGCTATTCTTTTCGAAAAAAATCTGTAATGTGCTCGAAAACATATTTTTTGTGTCCGTTAACATATATTTATGTACGTTATATTCAAAAAATGTCAGACAAACCATCTTAACGGCAAAAAATACAATAAAGTCCAACAATATTTCATAATCACAGTTTATACAAAACATCAAGAATACGCGCTCTGAACCTGACGCCAGACATTATCACGAGCAAACGGAATGTCTGTCGACACCATTTTAATACATATTTTTTGTCAAGTCGTTAAAAAGCACTATCTTTGCACAAATATCAACACTTTATGGCAGAAAACAACATTTTAGATAAGCTTGACGGACTGGTGAGCAGATTCGAGGAGGTCTCGACACTGATTACCGACCCTAACGTTATTGGCGATCAGAAACGCTACGTAAAGCTGACTAAAGAATACAAGGATCTTGAAGATATTCTCAAGGCTCGAAAGGCTTATATTCAGGCACTTGAGAACCAAAAGGAAGCAAAGAACATATTAACAAACGAGCAGGATGCCGACCTGAAGGAAATGGCACGCGAGATGCTCAACGAGGCTGAAACAAAAATTCCGGCCTTGGAAGAGGAAATTAAACTTCTGCTTGTGCCTGCCGACCCTGAAGACGACAAAAACGTGATGATGGAAATCCGTGGCGGAACGGGCGGCGACGAGGCTGCACTCTTTGCCGGAGATCTCTTCCGCATGTACAGCAAATATTGCGAGACAAAGGGCTGGAAGGTTGCCGTATCAAGTTTCAGCGAAGGTGCTGCCGGCGGTTTCAAGGAAATAATCTTCAGCGTGTCGGGCGAGAAGGTTTACGGCACTCTGAAATACGAATCGGGCGTGCATCGCGTTCAGCGCGTTCCGGCAACCGAGACTCAGGGACGCGTACACACATCGGCTGCAACCGTTGCCGTGCTTCCAGAGGCCCAGCCATTCGATGTTGAAATTAACGAGGGCGAAATAAAGTGGGATACATTCCGTTCGAGTGGTGCAGGCGGCCAGAATGTAAACAAGGTAGAATCGGGCGTTCGTCTGCGCTACATGTGGAAGAACCCTAACACCGGCGAGGTTGATGAAATCCTCATCGAGTGTACCGAGACGCGCGACCAGCCTAAGAACAAGGAGCGAGCACTTGCCCGACTCCGCACATTCATCTACGACAAGGAGCACCAGAAATATATCGACGATATTGCAAGCCGGCGAAAGACTCTCGTGTCAACAGGCGACCGTTCTGCAAAAATCCGCACATACAACTATCCGCAGGGCCGAATTACCGACCACCGCATAGGATACACCATATACAACCTCAACGCATTTATGGACGGCGACATTCAGGACTGCATAGACCATCTGATTGTGGCAGAGAATGCCGAGAGACTGAAGGAAAGCGAACTATAACATAATCACACATACAATGGACAAGAAACAACTATTCGAGAACATCAAGGCAAAGAAATCGTTCCTTTGCGTTGGTCTTGACACAGATATCAAGAAGATACCGCAGCATCTTCTAAAGGAAGAAGATCCGATCTTCTCATTCAACAAGGCAATCATAGATGCAACCGCACCTTATTGTATAGCATACAAGCCAAACCTCGCCTTCTACGAGAGCATGGGCGTAAAGGGCTGGATTTCGTTCGAGAAGACAATAAAGTACCTCAACGAGAACTATCCAAACCACTTCATCATTGCCGACGCAAAGCGCGGCGACATTGGCAACACATCGGCTATGTATGCCCGCACCTTCTTCGAAGAGATGAACATCGACTCGGTTACAGTTGCACCATACATGGGCGAAGACAGCGTGAGCCCGTTCCTTACATATCCTAACAAGTGGGTTATCCTGCTTGCGCTTACAAGCAACAAGGGTTCGCACGACTTTCAACTTACAGCCGACAGCAACGGCGAGCGTCTGTTCGAGAAAGTTCTCCGCCAGTCACAGAACTGGGGCAACGACGAGAACATGATGTACGTTGTTGGCGCAACACAGGGCAAGATGTTCGAGGACATCCGCAAGGTTGCTCCAAACCACTTCCTGCTCGTTCCGGGCATCGGCGCACAGGGCGGCAGCCTCGAAGAAGTGTGCAAGTACGGAATGAACAGCACCTGCGGACTGATTGTAAACTCGAGCCGAGCAATAATCTATGCCGACAGCACCGAGAACTTCGCAAAGGTGGCTGCCGAGAAGGCAAAGGAGGTTCAGCAGCAGATGGAGGCAGAACTTGCCAAAGCAGGTCTGTAACAGAAAACTCGAACAAATAATTTGAGTTTTTGTCGGTTTATTAATTTTTTTTTACGTTATTTGCATATCAATGTGAAATAGCATTAGTTACAATATGGATTTTTCAGCTAAACAGATAGCCGAGTTCGTTCAGGGCACCGTGGTTGGTGATGAGAACGCAACAGTAAATACATTCGCTAAAATAGAGGAGGGAAAGCCCGGCGCTATCTCATTCCTCTCAAACGAGAAATATACTCATTACATATATGATACCGAATCGTCAATCGTTCTTATAAACAAGAGCGTAACACTCGACAAGCCGGTAAAAGCAACCCTTATAAAAGTAGACAACGCGTATGAATGCGTAGCAAAACTTCTTGCTCTCTACGAAATGAGCAAGCCAAGGAAGAAAGGCATTCACCCAACAGCCGTAATTTCAGAAAGTGCTAAGGTGGGCGAAGACTGCTACATAGGCGCATACGCTGTTATTGGCGACAACTCGGTTGTGGGCGACGGATGCCAGATTTATCCTCACGCTGTAATCGGCGACAAGGTTACGGTTGGCGACGGATGCACGCTCTACCCTAACACAACCGTATATCATGGCTGCAAACTCGGCAACAGAGTGGTTTTGCACTCTGGCTGCGTAATCGGTGCCGACGGATTTGGATTCGCTCCTACTCCAGAGGGCTACGAGAAGATTCCGCAGATTGGTATCGTAACCATCGAGGACGATGTTGAGATTGGTGCAAATGCATGTGTAGACCGTTCAACAATGGGTTCGACATACGTTCGCCACGGCGTTAAACTCGACAACATGGTGCAGATTGCCCACAACGTTGATGTTGGAGCAAACACCGTGATGAGCGCACAGGTAGGCATCGCCGGCTCGACAAAGGTTGGCGAATGGTGTATGTTTGGCGGTCAGGTTGGAATTGCAGGTCACGCACATATTGCCGACCATACCAACATAGGCGCACAGAGCGGCATTCCAAGCGACGTGAAGAAACCGGGACAGAACCTTATGGGCTATCCTGCAACCGACTTCAGAAGTTTTGCACGCCAGAGCGCAGCAATAAAGAATCTTCCCGACATGGTTAGAGAATTCAACCAGTTGAAAAGGGAACTTGCACAGTTAAAAGAACAAATAACAAAATAGTATAATGTTAAAGCAGAATACACTTAAAGGCAGCTTTTCACTCTACGGAAAAGGTCTGCACACAGGCTTGAGCCTTACAGTCACATTCAATCCTGCACCAGAGAATACTGGCTACAAGATTCAGCGAATTGACCTTGAAGGACAGCCTATTATCGATGCAATAGCAGAAAATGTTGTAGACACACAGCGCGGAACAGTTCTTGCCAAGGGCGAGGCTCGCGTAAGCACCGTTGAGCACGCAATGGCTGCACTTTATATAAAAGGTATAGACAACTGTCTTATTCAGGTTAACGGACCAGAGTTCCCTATTCTGGATGGTAGTGCAGAGCAGTATATCGAGGCTATCAACCGCATCGGTATTCAGGAGCAGACAGCCGTTAAGGACGTTTACTATATCCGCAAGAAAGTTGAGTTCAAGGACGAGGAGACAGGTGCTTGCATCACCCTTCTGCCTGACGAGAACTTCAGCATAACAACAATGATTTCTTACGATTCGCAGGTGCTTGCATCACAGTTTGCAACACTCGACGACCCTAAGAATTTCGACAAGGAGATTGCCGCGGCCCGCACTTTCGTCTTCGTTCGCGAGATTGAGCCTCTATTGGCAGCCGGACTGATTAAGGGCGGCGACCTCGACAACGCTATCGTTATCTACGAGAGAGAAGTATCTCAGGATACACTCGACAAACTTGCCGACATGATTGGCACAGAGCATTGCGACGCAAAGAAACTCGGCTATCTTAACAGAAAGCCTCTTGTTTGGGAGAATGAGCCTGCACGCCACAAGTTGCTCGACATCATCGGCGACATGGCACTTATCGGCAAGCCTATCTGCGGTAGAATCATCGCCACACGTCCGGGACACACAATCAACAACAAGTTTGCACGCCAGATGCGTCGCGAAATCAGAAAGCACGACATTCAGGCACCAGCATACGATGTTAATCAGCCACCAATCATGGATGTTAACCGCATCCGCGAATGCCTTCCACACCGCTATCCATTCCAGTTGGTAGACAAGGTAATCGAGGTTGGCTCAAACTATATCGTTGCAGTAAAGAACGTTACAAGTAACGAACCATTCTTCCAAGGCCACTTTCCTCAAGAGCCTGTAATGCCGGGCGTTCTTCAGATTGAGGCAATGGCACAGGCTGGCGGTATGCTCGTTCTGAGCACCGTTGAAGAGCCAGAGCGCTGGAGCACATACTTCATGAAAATTGATGAGGTTAAGTTCCGCCAGAAAGTTGTTCCGGGCGATACTCTCGTATTCAGAGTAGCACTTCTTGCACCGCTGCGCCACGGCATCTCTTCAATGAAGGGATATGCATTCGTGGGCGAAAATGTTGTGTGCGAGGCAACATTCACCGCACAGATTATAAAGAATAAATAATAGATAATGAGCAAAATAAGTCCACTGGCATACATTGATCCTGAAGCAAAGATTGGTGAAAACTGCGAAATCGGTCCTTTCTGCTTCATTGACAAGAATGTTGTTATAGGCGACAACAACGTAATTATGAATAATGTGAGCATTCTTTACGGTGCTCGCATAGGAAATGGCAACACCTTCTTTCCCGGTGCCGTGATAAGCGCGGTTCCTCAGGACCTCAAGTTCAAGGGAGAGGAGACAACCACTCAGATTGGCGACAACAACAAGATTCGCGAGAATGTAACAATTCACCGCGGAACGGCATCAAAGGGCACGACAATTGTCGGAAGCAACAACCTTTTGATGGAGACCGTACATGTTGCGCACGACTGCGTTATCGGTAGCAACTGCATCGTTGGTAACTCAACAAAGTTTGCCGGCGAGGTTGTGGTTGACGATTGCGCCGTTATCAGCGCAGCCGTTCTTGTTCACCAGTTCTGCCACATCGGCAGCTATGTAATGGTTCAGGGCGGCTCTCGCTCAAGCAAGGACATTCCTCCTTTCATCACAGCAGCACGAGAGCCTATCAGTTATACCGGACTTAACCTTGTGGGGCTGCGCCGCCGCGGATTCAGCAATGAGCGCATAGAGAATATCCACAACGCTTATCGACTGATTTACACAAGCAACCTTAACGTATCGGACGCACTTGAGAGAATAAAGGCAGATTTAGAGATGAACGACGACATCAAGTATATCGTCAACTTCATCGAAAGTTCGGCCAGAGGTATTATTAGATAAAATAATAGCGATATGGTTTACACATTCACCGTCTTCTCTGAAGAGGTTGAGGACTTCGGCGCAATCATCAAGATTGACTCAGAAGCTACATTCCTCGACCTGCACAAGACTATCTTGAAGGCATGCAAGTATTCCGACGACCAGATGACAAGTTTCTACACTTGCTCGGACAACTGGGAGAAGGAGCACGAAGTAACCCTTGAGGACATGGGCGACGACGGCTATGACGAAAAGTACGTCATGGCAGAGACTCATCTCGACGAACTTCTCGAAGAAGAGAATCAGAAGGTTGCCTACATCTTCGACCCGATGGCAGAGCGAATGCTCTTCCTCGAACTGTCGAAGGTTGAGTACAGCAAGGACCTCGACAAGCCTGAAATAGTCAAGGTAAAGGGCAGCGCGCCTCAGCAGATGCTCGACTTTGACGACCTGATGACTAAAGCCCCAGCCATTGGAAACGCTGCCGATATGGGACTTGGCGAGGATTTCTTCGGCGACGAAGGTTTCAACGAAGATGAACTTGACCTCGAAGGCATGGAGTTCAGCGATGGAGACCCTTATGCAAACTAAAAAGACACTTATAGTTCTTATAGGACCAACTGGCGTGGGAAAGACTGACCTAAGTCTCTCCCTCGCCTCTTGCTTTAAATGTCCCATAATATCGGCAGACTCGCGACAGATGTACCGCGACATTCCGATAGGAACGGCTGCACCCACTCCTGAGCAACTGAAGCAGGCAAAGCACTACTTCGTTGGAAACCTCGGACTAACCGACTATTACAGCGCGGCAAAGTACGAGGAAGACGTGATGAAACTGACAGAGAAACTCTTCAAGGAGCATGACGTCTTGCTCCTTACAGGCGGCTCGATGATGTACATAGACAGCGTTTGCAAGGGCATCGACGACATTCCGACAGTTGATGAAGAGACTCGCCAGATTATTCTCGAAAGATACGAATCTGAAGGACTCGAAAAACTCACCGCCGAACTGAAACTGCTCGACCCTGAGTACTATGCCGAGGTCGATCTGCACAACTATAAGCGCGTTCTTCACGCCCTCGAAATCTGCTACATGACTGGCAAGCCTTATAGCTCGTTCCGTACAAAGAAGGCAAAAGAGCGTCCGTTCCGCATCTTGAAATTCGGACTGAGGCGCGAGCGCGAAGAACTTTACGAGCGCATTCACCGCCGCGTTGACATGATGATTGAGAACGGCTTGATAGAAGAAGCACGCAGAGTATATCCGCACAAGTATTACAACTCGCTCAACACCGTGGGCTATAAGGAACTGTTCAAATACTTCGACGGCGAGTGGACTCTCGACGAGGCCATCGACAAGATTAAGCAGAACACGCGCCTCTACTCGCGCAAGCAGACAACATGGTATCGCCGCGATGAAGAAGTGGTGTGGCTCGAACCTGCCCACCAGACAATAGACGAGATGATTGAGTGTATAAACGACAGAATAAGACAATCATAACACATACGGCAGGAAAATATCTGCAAAACAAACCTGCGGTTAAGGTGATTACAAAAAATAATATTTAACTTTGCATCGAATTTAAAATTCAGGATTGATACAATAATGAAAAAGGTGCTACAAAAGACTGTAGACTTCCTCAAACTATGTTGGGGAAAGTTTAAAGGAATAGGACGATGGTATAAGAACCTGTACAAGGGTCAGCCTTGGTATCAGAAGATAGGCGTGGGATTTGTTTCGACAATAGTCCTGTTTTTGCTCTATCTGGTTGCCGTCGATGTTAATTTCCTGTACCTGTTTGGCGACATGCCAAGTTACAACAACCTAAAGAAGCCAAAACTGTACGAAGCATCGGAACTTTACAGCGCAGACGGAAAACTGCTCGGACGATACTTCAACGAGAACCGTATGCCTGTTACATACGAGGAGATTTCTCCTAACATCGTAGACGCACTCATCTGCACAGAGGACGTGCGCTTCTACAAGCATCACGGAGTAGACTTCCAAGGAATCTTCGCCGCCGCAAAGGATATGGCTAAGGGCAACGCCCGCGGAGCATCAACAATCACACAGCAGCTTGTGAAGAATATGTTCAAGGCAAGAACAAACTATTCGCAGGGACTTCTGGGACACGTTCCGGTTGTCAAGATGATTGTGATGAAGACCAAGGAGATGATTACCGCGACAAAGATTGAGTGGATTTACGACAAGAAGACAATTCTTGAGATGTACTTCAACACCGTGGACTTTGGAAACAACACCTACGGAATAAAGACGGCGGCAAAAAGTTATTTCGGTACGACACCCGACAAGCTTACGCCCGACCAGAGCGCAATCCTAGTAGGACTTCTGAAGGCAACAACCACCTACAACCCTCGCACAAACCCAAAGAACGCGATGGCTCGACGCAACGTGGTTTTGATGAACATGGTTGAGAACGGAAAACTGTCGATGGAGCAGTACAACGAGTACAGCACTCGCGACATCAAAACAACCATCATCAACAAAAAGAACGAGGTTTACACCGGCAAAGCTCCTTACTTCCGCGATGCCGTAGAGAAGCATCTGAAGCACTGGTGCGACTCAACAGGATACAATCTCTACACCGACGGTCTGAAGATTTACACCACTCTCGACACACGCCTTCAGGCGTATGCCGACTCGGCTGCGCGCAAGAAGATGAAGGACATTCAGCGCAACTTTAAGGCTCACTGGCAGGGACAAGATCCTTGGCAGGACGAG
Organism: Bacteroides sp. Ga6A2; assembly: GCF_000702225.1. NCBI lineage: Bacteria > Pseudomonadati > Bacteroidota > Bacteroidia > Bacteroidales > Bacteroidaceae > Bacteroides > Bacteroides sp. Ga6A2. The sequence goes on from NZ_JNKX01000019.1 coordinate 47,046, forward strand.
AGTCATCATGTAATTGAGAACTTCATTCCAAAGAGAATGAAGGAAACGGTCCGCTATCAGGTTCTTGCCGACAGATTCAAAAACTGCGAGGCTAAGGAGGATTCAATAGAATATTGGATGAACCAGCCTCACAAGACTAAAATCTACGACTTCAAGAAAGACGAGATTGTTGATACAACCATCAGCACCGTCGATTCTATAAAGCACATGCTTCACTACATGCATTGCAGTTTCGTGGCAATGGAGCCAAAGACTGGCGAGGTGAAGGCGTGGGTTGGCGACATCAACTACAAGGCATGGAACTACGACAAGGTAACATCCATGCGTCAGGCAGGCTCAACATTCAAGTTGTTTGTATATGCAACAGCCATGATGCAGGGCTACACTCCATGCTCTAAGATGCAGGACAAGAATGTTGGAAGATACGTTCCGGAGAAAGACCCGAACAAGGGAAAGATGATTTTCTGCAAAGACTCTAACAAGCAAGTAAGAATGAGTTACTGGAGTCCGACAAATGCCAACGGCTACTTTACCGGAGCATCATATCCGTTCAAGAGCGCGTTTGCGCAGTCTATCAACAGTATCGCCGTTCAGGTGGGCGACTCGGTTGGATATCAAAACGTGGCAAACACAGCGCGCGCAATGGGCATAAAGTCGCCAATCGTTGCAAGTCCGTCTATCAGCCTTGGCGCAACAGACGTGAATCTTCTTGAGCTCGTAAATGCCTATGCCACAGCGATGAACGACGGCAAGTATCACGAGCCTGTTCTCGTTACAAAGATTGAAGACCGCGAAGGCAACGTAATCTACACCGCTCCTACCGAGCAGACTCAGGTTATGAGTTATCGCGCAGCATATCTTACCCAGACGCTTCTGTTTAGCGCAATAAAAGAGCCGGGAAGCACCGTTGCCGCACTGTGGAGTTACATTCACGATGTATGCCGCGACACCGACTTCGGCGGAAAGACCGGAACATCAAACAACCACTCCGACGCATGGTTCGTGGGCACAACGCCTAATCTGATTGGCGGCTCATGGGTTGGCGGCGAGTACCGATGCATTCATTTCCGCACTGGAGCACTCGGACAGGGAAGCCGCACGGCTCTGCCTATCTTCGGATACTTCATGGACATGGTTCTGAAAGACCCAGCGTTCAGCAAGTACAAAGGTCAGTTTAAGTGGAAACCAAATCCTGATTTGCTGAACGGCGAGAAGATTGACTATTCAAGCTACACTTGTGCAAGCTGCTACGTTTCGCGCAACGACAGCACTCAGAACGACTCTCTGGCTGCCACAACCGAGAAAGCCGAGGGCGAGGCTGGCGGAAAGGACGGCGACAAGAGCGCAAGTCAGCCTTCGGAAAAGAAGAAAAAGAAAGACGACGGAATGATAAATTTCGACGACATCTGATAACCGCTAATGGAAATCAGCAAGATTGATACAAGCAACACTGAGTTTCAGAATGCACTCCAGCTGATTCAATACACTCACAACTCCGTCTTCCTGACGGGAAAGGCTGGAACAGGTAAATCAACCTTTCTGAAATATGTATGTGCCAACACCAAGAAGAAACACGTGGTGTTGGCACCTACTGGTATTGCGGCTATCAATGCTGGCGGCTCAACGCTTCACAGTTTCTTCAAACTGCCGTTCTATCCGCTTGTGCCCGACGACGCACGATTCTCGAGCCAGCGACGGATAAAGGATTTTCTGAAGTACAACTCGGAAAGAGTGAAGATGCTTCAGGAGGTTGAACTTATCATCATCGACGAGATTTCGATGGTGCGAGCCGACATCATCGACTTCATCGACAAGGTTCTGCGCATCTATTGCCGAAACATGCGCATGCCTTTTGCCGGAAAGCAGATGCTCTTTGTTGGCGACGTGTTCCAACTTGAACCTGTGCTGAAGAACGACGAGCGCGAGATGCTTCGCCCGTACTACCCTACTCCATACTTCTTCAATGCCGAGGTTTTCAAGTCGATGGAGCTTGTAAGCATCGAGCTCACGAAGGTCTACCGCCAGAACGACCCTGCTTTCGTGGCGGTTCTGAACAACATACGCACAAACCGGACAACCGAGCACGACCTTCAACTTCTGAACACCCGATACACCGAGCATATCCGCGAGAACGAAGGCTTCGACCAGTCGGGCAAACTGTTCGTAACGCTCTGCACACGCCGCGACAGCGTTGACTACATAAACCAGAGCAAACTCGATGCCATAGACGAAGAGCCGTACACCTTCAAGGGCGAAATCTGCGGCGAATTTCCCGAAAGCAGCCTGCCAACGCTCAAGGAACTCACAATAAAGAAGGGAGCGCAGGTTCTCTTCATCAAAAACGATTTTGAAAAACGATGGGTAAACGGAACGCTCGGCATAGTGCGCGATATTGACATAGACAACGACGCGCTTTTCATTGAAACCGAACAAGGCGATTGCTTCTGGGTTACGAAAGACAAATGGAGCAACGTGCGATACACATACAACGAGACAGAGAAGAAGATTGAGGAAGAAGAACTCGGCACGTTCAGCCAATTCCCGATAAAATTGGCGTGGGCAATAACAATCCACAAGAGTCAGGGACTCACATTCTCGCGCGTGGTGATAGACTTCAGCGGAGGCGTCTTTGCTGGCGGACAGGCCTACGTTGCTCTGAGCCGATGCACATCGCTCGAAGGCATTCAGTTGAAAACCGAGATTCAGCGCCGCGACATCTTCGTCCGCCCCGAGATTCTGACTTTTGCACAGAACTTCAACAACACGCAAGCCATGCAGCGCGCACTGAAGCAGGCGCAAGCCGATGTTCTGTACAAAGAAACCGTAGAGGCATTCAACAAAGGCGATTTCGAACTGTGCCTGAGCAAATTCTACAAGGCAATACACACGCGATACGATATTGAGAAGCCAAACTCAATCCGCTTCATCAGGCGCAAGCTAAACACAATAAATTCGCTGAAAGCCGAGAACAAAAGGCTGCGCGAGGAACTATCGCAGCGCAACCAGCATCTAAACAAATATGCGCTCGAATATGTTCAACTTGGCAACGACTGCATAACGCAGGCACATAACGCCAAGGCTGCAATAAAGAACTATAACAAGGCTCTGAAACTGAATCCGAACTGCATCGACGCGCTCGTCCGCAAGGGCATAACGCTGATGAACACGGGCAACACCGCCGAGGCAGAACAAGAGCTGAACAAGGCTGTGGAACTGTCGCCAATATCGTTCATGGCTCTCTACAACCGCGGGAAACTGAACATGCAGCTTGAACGCTACGAGCTTGCCGTGGCTGATTTTGACAAGTGCGTGAGCATAAAGCCGAAGCATGCCAACGCTCACCAGCTGTTTGGCAACGCGCTAAACGAACTCGGAAACGAGGAGGCAGCGCAGATTCAGTGGGCAATAGCAAATGAGCTGAGGAAGAAGAATTGACAATTCATAATTCATAATTAACAATTCAAAATTCATAATTAACAATTGACAATTGGGGAATTGAAACTTGAAAATTGAAAGTTGAAAAATTCTTTTTCTAAATTCAGAATTCATAATTCAAAATTGATAATTCATAATTGGGGGAAAATATATGATTAAGAAACTTTATTCTAAGAATAACTCGGTAGAGGATATTCAGGAGATTGTGAATCTTCTGAACGATGGCGGTGTGGCTATTCTGCCAACCGACACGATGTATGCCATCTGCTGCAACGCTCTGAAAGAACGTGCCATTGAACGTATCTGCAAAATAAAGAACATCGACCTAAAGAAGAAAAGTCTGTCAATCATCTTCAAAGACATGAGTCAAGTGAGCGAATATGCCAAGATGGACAACGATGCCTTCAAACTGATGAAGCGCAATCTGCCGGGGCCTTTCACCTTCATTCTGCCGGCCAGCAACAAACTGCCAAAGATTTTCAAAAACCGCAAGGAGATGGGCGTACATCTGCCAAACCATCCTGTGATGAGAGAGATTTTCGGCATTATGGAAGACCCGATAATGAAGACAACAATCCCTTACGACAGCGACGATGAGATTGAGTATCTTACCAATCCGGAGTTGATTGACGAGCGTCTCGGTCATGCCGTAGATTTGGTTGTTGACGGCGGCGACGGCGGAACAGAGCCAAGTACCATTGTCTATTGCGTTGATGGCAGCAACGAAGTTATCCGCCAAGGCAAAGGCGAACTGATTTAATACAACTAAATACATCAGAAATGCACATAACGAAAAAGAACATCTTACTTACATCTTCCGTAATCATTATTGTGCTGCTCGCCGCAATAACGGGCGGAAGTTTTTATATGCTCAGCTACTCGCTAAGCCCCGACAAAACGCGCCACAACACCGATTCGTGCTATCGCGAACTGTTTGAGAGATATCCAGAGACAGCCGAGTGGATTGACAGTCTGAAGCGCATCGACGCGCTACGCGACACGTTCATGACTATGCCGACGGGCGAACGGCATCACGCCTACTTCGTAAACAGAGGCGGCAATAGGACGGCACTCGTTATTCACGGATGGCGCGACCAAGCCATAAAATACTTCTTTCTGGCACGAATGTACGAGCGCGACCTTGGCTACAACGTGGTGATGCCCGACCTTCACGCAAGCGGAATGAGCGACGGCGAGGCCATCGGCATGGGATGGAACGACCGTTACGACGTTATGCAATGGCTGAAAGCCTTCAAGACCGACACGATGGTTGTACACGGCGTATCAATGGGAGCCGCCACAACGATGATGATGTCGTCGCTCCCAAAGCCCGACGACATCAGCGACCTTCGTTTTGTTGAGGATTGCGGATATACAAGCGTGTGGGACGAATTCTCAGGCGAACTAAAATCGCAGTTCGGTCTGCCCGAATTTCCACTGATGTACACAACGAGCCTTCTTTGCAAAATGCGATATGGATGGAGTTTTGGCGAGGCCTCAGCCATTGGCGAGGTTACAAAATGCAAGTACCCTATGCAGTTCATCCACGGCGACAAAGACACGTTTGTACCAACAGAGATGGTCTATCGCCTTTACAAAGCCAAGCCCGAGCCAAAAGCCTTATGGATTGGCAAGGATGCCGTCCACGCCCGCTCATACATGATGCACAAGGCTGAATACACCGAGGTTATCAGAAAGTTTTTAGGTAACTGATTATTATTGCGGTTATATATATAAAAGTTAGATTTGTTAGTTTTGCCGAACAAACAATGAAAGATTCCTTAAGGCAATATATCTTAAAAAAAAATTGCGTACCGTAATAAATAGTTTATACATAAAAACAACTATCCTTTCAAAATAATTATATAACTTTGTCTTCAATTAAGATTTTAACCCTTTTTTGATCTTTAAAATTATAATACTCTCATTTATTAATGATATATGTCACGGCTTAACGAATTGTACAAGGCAATGGAAGCATTGCGGAATGTTGGTCTTTCTATAAATGAAGAAATGGAAAGACAAGCAAGTGAACTGGAAGAAGAAATAATAAAGAAAGAAATCCTTCCTATAGTCACAGAAACAATTGAGCCTGCACTTAAACAAGTGCAGCGAGAATTAGTGTTAGTTGTAGACTATCAGCCAGGGAATCCAATAAGTGTTTCTCTATCTCGCAAAACTAATATCACAAAATTAATTGATGCGAAACGCCTTGAAGTTGATCCAGAAGTCAAACACAAAGAATTTGGGCAAAGAAAAAATAAAGTAATAAACAAAGCACCAAAAACTGGGCTTTGCATTTATAGAAAAGATGGTTCAATTTTACAGAAGGACGATGCAGCAACAACTTTTACATCTGCTATTATTGAGGCTGGTTTAATGAATGTTCGCGCAATGGAAATCAAACTCTGTCGCATTAACATCGTCTCAACAACTAAAGACAAGAAATATGGAAGTCATCAACGTGAGGTTTCTCCTGGACTATATGTCTTAACACATAGCAACACTAAAGCAAAAAAGAAAATATTAGAAGACATCAACAAAGCATTAAATATGGGCTGGATAATAGAAATTATAAAATAAATCATATAACAAATCTTTAATTTATTAATATTGTAAAAAAGGACAAGCCCCGAAAGACTTGTCCTTTATTTTTTTACGTCAGAAGTGTAATTACTCTGCTACAATCCAGCGTGGGTCACCAACATTCTTTGACGCTACGCTGCTGTTGATGATAGTCAGATCACCATCATCTGCATTCTTGAACACAGCTGCATCGTCAAGACCGAGAGCCTCAGCGCCCTTGATTGTCTTAGCCCAAGTTGTTGTTGTCCAGCTGTTGACTACCGTTGGATTTACAGCCGAACGAATGTTCTTTGTTACATCATCTGCACTCTTTGCAAACAAACAGTTCTCGATTACAAAGTTTGTTGCTCCGTAGCCAGAACCAAAATCGATAAAGTACTGGTTGTTTCCGAATACGTTGTAGAATGTAACGTTGCGGATTTCGACAGAACTGAAGTTCTTACCTGATGACAGAATCAAGCCCTTACCGTTAGTACAAAGATTGTAGAATGTACTGTTTTCGATGCATACCTCAGAAGTAGAGCCGTTACGCAAATCGAAGAATGCGTAGTTATTACCGCACTCTGTAAAGACGCTGTTCTTAACGTTAATCTTAGAGATGCTTACAGAAGCACTCTGGATACGCAAGAATGTGTTAGACTTGAATCCCCTCACCTTACAGTCGATGATGTTAAGTTCAGACACGCTACCAGCGTTGCTCTGGTTGATAAAATAGCCAGTACCAACTACATTAAGGTTCTGGAATGTGATGCTGCTGTGAGCACCAGCGATGTCCATGCACTTAACGAAGTTGAGAGTTGGAACGGTGCCGGCACCTCCGAAGAATGTAACAGACATTCCGCTTGGGATAACCAGATTAGCATCTGTTCCTTCGTCAGAAAGGCTCTTGAAATCGACAGTTGTTCCACCCTTGATGATGGCAGTTACGCTGTAGCTTGTCTTGCCGTCGGCAGCAGCCTTGGCAGCAACAGCCTTGAGGTCGGCATCAAGATCGCCTGTGCAAGTAAACTTGTACTCGGCAGCCGGACTTGCATCTGCTGTAGTTGCTGAAACTGTTCCGCGCTTAGCATCGACATTATAGATTACGAATGTGTAGAATGTAGACGGAGTCAAATCGGCAACGGTGAGTTCGCCAGCCTGCTTAGCCTCATCTGAAACCTGAATATTCTGCACAACCTCATCGCCATTAAGAACCTCGATGTTCGTAACCTCTGCGTTTGGAGTCCAACTAAGGTGAATTGTTGTCTCGTCGCGGTCTTCATCAGTAATGGCATTGAAAATCTGTTCTGCCTTAGTTTTGAAAGAGAATTTCTTAAGATAAACCCAATGAGACTCTTTTGGCTGATTGTTAGGACAAGCCTCAGCACCGGCAGGCACATTCTGCGGAACGTAGCGTCCCTTCATACGGAAGTAGTACTTTGTGTCGCCAGCCAAGCCAGTCAGAGTGTAAGGAGTTGTTGTTATAGAGCCGTCCTCGCCGAATGTCTTGATAACGATGGCAGACTCGTCAACATCATCGAACAGAGAATCTTTTGAAACCTGCATGATGTAGTAAGTTGTGTTTGGAGTCTTGCCGAAAGACACCTCGGCTGTCGTTGCCGTAGGCGTAACGCTCAACGACGACTGTGTGCTGTGGAACAGACGGTCGTAGGAAGAATCAACCTCCCAGTCGTTGCCGTCTGTACAAGCTATGAAACTTGTGGCTGTCAGGAGCGCAACAGCTCCCGACATAACCATATTCTTAATATTCTTCATTTTTCCTCTGTGTTTCTTTATTAGTCACTATAACCATAAGAATTGTGCAAAGAGCCGTTCGACTCAGAAATTGTTGTTGAGCCGATTGGCAGCAGATATCTGTTCTTTACTGTAGAGTTGAGACCTGCGCTGATGAATGGCAGATAAGTGTTGATATTCTTCTGCTTGTCAGACTTGTTGACATCCTCGTCGCCCCAGAATGTAACAGACTCCCAACCGCCAGTCTCGACATCCTCTGGCTCTGCATACCACTGAACGCTGCTCATGTCAATCTGCCACCACTCGCAACCGTAACGGCTGTCGTCCTTGCTTACCTTATTGTACTTGAAGTAGAGCTTCTTTGGATAAACGTTGCCAGCCTTTACTGCATTTGTGTAAGATGCCTTGAACTCATCAATCTTTGAACTCAAAAGATTCCAGCGGATAAGGTCGAACTTACGGAAGCCCTCACCTGCCAACTCCCAAGCATCCTCGTCTACAATTGCGCTGAAGAAGTTATCGGCAGTAAGGTTGTTGACGTAGCTCTGAGCATTAACCTTGTCAGCCTCGGCAAAGGCGCGTGTATGAACCTGGCCAAGAGCCTCGCGAGCTGTAAGGCTGCATCCTGCAACGCCTGCATCTGGATTGCCGTTAAGGTAGTTTGCAACCTCGGCATACATCAGCAATACCTGAGAATAACGCATACGGATTACGTTGATACCGCTCATCCACTTTGCATTACCTGCGTTGAGGGCAACAGAGCGCCACTCCTCGTTCATCTTTCTTACATCCCACTTACCAACATAAATCTCGAAAGGCTTGTTGCCCTGCATGTTCTCTTTCAGGATGCCGTTCTCCTCCTTCATCTCGTATGTTGCACAAGTGATGTCGCGACGCTGGTCTTTCTTGTCGAATGACCAGAAGAAAGGTGCAGTAAGCTTAACCTTACCAGACGAGTTACCCTTTGCGCCGAATGCTGTTGAAGCACCGTTTATACGAACACCGATGGTGTAGCCAAGTTCGCTCGACTTGCCAAGTCCATCTGGAATCTCAAAGATATTCTCCTGATACTGAGTGTCAAGTTCGCGCTGATTAACCTTGTACCACTCGTCGGCAAACGAAGGGTTAAGTTTGTGCTTTCCGCTGTTGATGATAGCTGCAAGATGCTCGCCAGCCTTCTGATACATAGCCTTGCGAGTAGACTCGTCGCAACGCTGTGTCGGATACTTTGCATCTGAGTTCTCAGCAGCTGTCTCGTAGCCGCTCTTTGCCTGCTCGCGGATTGCCCATCCTGCGCGTGTAAGGCAGAGCTGAGCAACAACTGCGTGAGCAAATCCCTTGTTGGCATGCTCGGTTGTCAGACCATTCTCGCCAGCCCATGGAAGGTCGTCTATTGCGCCTTCAACATCGCTGATGAGTGCGTCGTAAATTTCGTCGCGGTCGGTCTTGCCAAGATAAACGTTCTCTGGGCTTGTTGCATTCAGCTTGAACGGAATATCGCCGAATACGCGAGTAAGGTCGAGGTAGACCATTGCACGAAGAACCTTTGCCTCGGCTCTGTAACGGCGCAAAGCCACAGCCTCGTCGCTGCTTCCACCAGCCGCGCTGCTGTTGTTCACACCATCAACAAGCATGTTTGCATACTCAATGGCTGAGTACATTGCGTTCCATCCCTTAGAAAGGTTTCCCCATCCCGGATTGGCGTTGTAGTTCATGTTACCGCGCTCGCTCGATGTGTTGCTTGCGTTGCCCTCGCCCAGACCGTCGATAAGCTCGATATCCGAGTTTGTAGCCCAATGCATGCTTACATACTGAGTGTAAGTCTCGCCCTTGGTCAACTCGCCGTAGACCTTATTTAATATGAGATTTGCATTTTCTGCGCTCTCGCATGCAGTCTGTGTCGTAATCTCCGAAGGCGATGTCTGATCAAGGAAATCAGAACATGAAGCGAAAGACACAACACCTGCACCTAATATTATTGCTTTAAAAATATTTTTCATCTCTTGAATTTTTCTTTAGAATGAAACATTCACGCCAAGAACGTATGAACGACTCTTTGGATAAGCAGCATAGTCGATACCCGGACACATTGCATTCTTCTTGCTGCTTGTATCAACCTCTGGGTCGGCACCTGAGTAGTTTGTGAAGCAGAACAGGTTATATCCTGTAAGATAGAAGCGTACGTTACTCATGTGAGCCTTGCGGATTACGCTCTTTGGCAGCGAGTAGCCCAATGTGATGTTCTGGATGCGGAGGAACGAAGCGTCCTCAACAGCTGTGTCGATAAGCTGGATTGTTGATACGGCACATGGATTGTAGATTGATGCGCCCTTGTTAATCTCGTTAAGACGGCTCTGAATTACGTCGGTTGTGCCGTAGTAAGCCAATACCTCTGACGATGGATTTGCAAGGTTGTAGCCAGTAGCAGGGTCAATCCAAGTGTAACGGTTTGCAAGGTTGAAATCGCTGTTAAGGTTATAGCCCTTGGCTGAACCGCTGTAGAAACTTGTTGCAAGCTTAGTACCGTTAACAATCTGATTGCCGAACGAGTAGTTGCAATAAAGTGTGAAGTCGAACTGCTTGTAACGTGCGTTAAAGCCAAAACCGCCAGCCCATGGAGCCACGGTGTTGCCCAAGCGCTGCTTAATCGGAGTTCCGTCCTCATCGCACTTAAGTTTCAAGCCGCCCGGATAATAGTTACCGCCAGTGATGCTTGCACTATTGTCCTTAACGCCGTCGCGCAGAACCCATGCTGTATTTGATGCGTTACGAACAAGTTCGCCGTTAGGGTTTGTCTCTGGGTCGTAAACAGTATAGAAGCCGTTTGTCTTATAGCCCCAAACCTCGCCTAGTCTGCCGCCTTCCTCAACGCGGAAGTCCTCGTACTTGCTGAGTGTTGAACCCGACCAGTTGCTGCTCTGCCATGGGCTGTCAAGAGCAAGTTTGTCAATATTGTTGCGGTTGTACGATACGTTTCCGTTAAACTCAAGACCGAAATCCTTCTTGTCAACAATCTGAGCCTTTACGGTAAACTCGAATCCCTTGTTAGATGTCTGACCGAAGTTTTGATACTGCATTGTGTAACCAGATGAACCGGCGATGGCAGTCTTCATCAGAAGGTCTTTTGTTGTATTCCAATAAAGGTCGAATGTACCAGAAACACGGTTGTTTGCAAATCCGTAGTCGATACCGATGTTACGAGTGATTGTTGTCTCCCACTTCAACTTCTCGTTAGAAAGAGTTGTTGCGTGCTCGAGCATAGACTTTGAACTTTCCTTACCATTCTCAGTAAAATAAGGTGCATAAGCCGTTGCATTTGCAGCAGAATAAGTTGTGTAGACTGAGTTTGACGGAATACGATTGTTACCTGCTGTACCATAACTCAAACGTAGTTTAAGGCTTGACAGCCAGTCGCGTGTTCCTGCCATAAACTTCTCCTCGCTCAATCGCCATGCAAAGGCTGCTGATGGGAAGTAGCCCCATCTGTTGCCCTCGGCAAACTTGCTCGAAGCATCGGCACGCATTGTGAGTGTAAGAAGATACTTCTCGTTAAGTGTATAGTTCAGACGACCGAAGAATGAGAACATATTCTCATCTGGACTCTCGTATCTGTATGGAGTCTTTGCAACACCCTTGTCCTGATTGTCAAGAACATTGTCGAATGAATATCCGTGAGGGAACTGAGTGCGAACATTCTGAGTCTCTATCTCCTGTGCACTGCTCCACTCCTGACCAACAAGCACGTTAATGCGGTCGCGACCGCCAAACAGTTTCTTATTGTCGTAAGTAATGGTGTTGGCGTTCTTCCAAGTCTTGGCATCAACACGACCAATGAACGACTGTGGAGAACCGAAATCGCCATAGCTTGAATTCTGAGTTGCATCCTCGAGCCAAACCTGGTCGGTGTCAGTATCAGTCCAAGTATAGCCGAGTTCAGAACGGAGTGTGAAATTCTTGATTGGCTTAACTACAAGACCTGCGCTGAAACTGCGCTGGAACTTTGTCTTAGCCTTGTAAGTTGCAACCAAACGCTCGTAAGGATTCTTCTGTGATGAAGTGCTTGATTCATCATCGTCATCAGCAGCAAGCGGATTGATTGGACGGAAGCGAGCCGAGTTTGCAACGATTGAGTTTGCAGCGTTACTCTCGTTTGTATCTGCACCCGAGCCCAGGCCCTTAACCTTCTGGTAACTGATGCGACCGTTCAAGTCGAGCGACAGCCACTTTGTGAACTTGAAGTTCAGCTTGGCGTTACCGTTATCCTTGCGGAATGATGATGACTTCATGATGCTGTTCTCACCATTGTGAGAGTAACTTACGTTGAACTTAACCAACTCGTTACCACCGCTCACGCTAAGGTTGTACTGGTTCTGAGTTCCGACGTTGCCGAAAATCTTGTCCTGATAATCCTCGCCGTTTACAGACTTCCAGATTTCAAGGTCGTCAAAGTCTCCGTAGTCTGTCGAACCAAGTTCGTACTGATAGTAAGCATAGTTGTAAGGGTCCATCACCTTAACCAACTTGCGAGCCTTCTTTATACCGAAAGATGCACCGAAGTTCACATCAATCTTGCCTGCACGACCGCTCTTTGTTGTTACGATGATAACACCGTTAGCACCCTTAGCACCGTAGATTGCAGTAGTAGAGGCATCTTTCAATACATCGATGCTCTCGATATCCGAAGGAGCGATGTCAGAGATAGAAGAAACCTCGAATCCGTCTACGATATAGAGCGGAGAGTTATCCTGAGACAACGAACCGCCACCACGCACGCGAATCTTAACATCGGCATCTGGCGAACCCTCGGTTGTAGTAACAGACACACCGGCAAGTTTTCCCTGAAGAGCCTCAGAAGCCGAAGCCACAGGCAACTCGCCAATCTGCTTTGCACTAACCGAACCTACCGAACCGGTAAGGTCGCGCTTGTTAACTGTTCCGTAACCAATAACGACAACCTCGTCAACCAACTTAGAGTCGTCCTCAAGGGTTACCTCAATCTTAGTCTTTCCTTTTACATCCACGGTCTTTGACTTCATACCTACATACGAAATCTCGAGCAGATGTTTGTTACCTGATAATCTCAGAGTGAAGTTTCCGTCCAAATCGGTGATAGTACCATTTGTGGTGCCCTGCTCAAGAATGTTGGCACCAATGATAGGCTCACCTGTCTGGTCTTTGACTACACCTGAAACAGTCTGCGCTGATACGCTAAGCGATATCATTGCCATTACGAAGAACAGCATAGCGCGGAATCTTTTCAATTTGTTAGACATGTTTTATTACCTAAAATTTATTGATATATAAAATTTATTTATTCTATTTCTGCAATTAGTACATTTCCGTTTGCGTTCACAAGCATAAGCACAATAACACTGATTAAGTGGCAAAAATACCCTATTTTTTTGATACGCACAAATAAATCGAATCTCTTTTTAATAATAATATAATATTTTAATTACTTTTGTGGCGAAATTGTTTAACTACATTTATTTAATTTATGAACCTGAAATACAAATTGTCTAAAAGCATTTTGCTATCAACCTTACTGCTCGGTGGAGTACAACTATCACAGGCACAACAAGTTGAAGAAAAACTAAACAGAGCACCAGTTGCCGTAAAGGCTTCTAACGGAATTCTTGTTTCGTGGCGTTCGCTGAAGGGCGACGACGCACAAATGGCGTTCAACGTGTACCGAAACGGAACTCTGCTGAACACAACCCCAATCACAACAAAGACAAACTTCCTCGACAAGGAGGGAGAAGCGGGCGCAACCTACAAGGTTGAGTGCATCGTAAACGGCGCGGTTAAGGAATCGGCCGAGACCAAGGCATGGAACAACATGTTCACATCATTCAACGTAAGCCGCCCGGATGCTCAGGCCAACCATGGCGGAAGCAAGGGCTATTATTTTCCCGATGACATGTCGGTTGGCGACCTCGACGGCGACGGCGAATACGAGTACGTTCTGAAATGGATGCCAAACAACTCCAAAGACAACGGAACCAGCGGATACACATCGCCTTGCGTGATAGATGCATACAAGGCAGACGGCACGCTTATGTGGCGCATAGACCTCGGACTGAATATCCGTACCGGAAACCACTATACCCAGTTTCTCGTTTACGACTTCGACGGCGACGGCAAGGCTGAAATGATTTGCAAGACTGCTCCGGGCTCTACCGACGCAGCCGGAAACTATGTCTCGGCGGCTGCAACCGATGCTGCAATAAAGGGCATAAACAATACAAAGATATATCTTAACTCAAACGGTCATGTAACTGGCGGAGAGGAACTTCTAACAGTATTCAACGGCGAAACCGGAAAGGCTATGCACACCATCTGGTACAATCCTAACCGCGCACGCACAACAGGCAACGCCGACATGACGTATGCCGACTGGGAAAGCGTTGCCGGAAAGAGCACTAACTACAACCGTGGCGAGAGATACAACGCTGCCGTTGCCCATCTTGACGGAACAAACAAACTGCCTTCTGCCATTATGCAGAGAGGCTACTACACTTACTGCTACCTGTGGGCTGTAGACTGGAACGGAACTGAACTGAAAACACGCTGGCTGCACTCTGGCATTAAAGGTTCTTGGCAGACTTACAATGCCAACAACAGCCTGTTGGCAAGCGGAACAGGCAGTTCGAGTTACGGACAGGGCGTTCACGGCATCAGCATTGCCGATGTTAACGGCGATGGACTGGATGACATAATTACAGGCGGCGCAACCATAGGCCACGACGGAAGACTGATGTGCTCAACCGGAAAAGGTCACGGCGATGCCCTTCATGTTGCCGACCTATGCCCAGACCGTCCGGGGCTTGAGGTTATGATGCCTCACGAAGAATCGCCTTTCGGCTACGATGTTCACGACGGAACAACAGGCGAGCTGATATACAGCGCCACAAGCGACAAGGACAACGGTCGTGGCTTGGCAGCCGACTACATTCCGGCAAACCGCGGATTCGAGTTCTGGTCATCTGCCGACAACAACATACGCTCAAGCACCGACGGAACAGTTCTTGGCTCAAGCAAGCCAGACTGCAACTTCCGCATATACTGGACTGGCGACCCTTACGACCAGACTTTCGACGGACGCTACAGCGATGAGACAGGCAAGTCTTCTCCGCGAATCCTGACCTACAACACTTCTTCAAAAGGTAATAGCGTATTCCAGTTGTTCACATCGCACGGCGACCCTCAGACTTGCAACACGACAAAGGCTACGCCATGCATTCAGGCCGATTTGTTCGGCGACTGGCGCGAGGAAATCGTGATGTATCAGTATAACAACGACTTGTCTTCGAAGACATTCAAAATAATGATTTTCTCAACTCCCGAGGAAACCGAGTACAAAGTACCTTGCCTGATGCAAGACCACCAGTACCGCATGGCTATTGCTTGGCAGAACGCAAGTTACAACCAGCCACCTCATCTGGGCTACAACCTTGCCGACTATCTGGGCGTTGACGGAAGCACATACGCAACAAAGACAACATCGCACGCTCCTGTATACACAGCCGAGGTTGTTGAGGTTGACGAGAATGCTGAGCACTTCGAGATTATCGACGGCTCGCACTACCCTTCTGCCGACAAGGATAAACTTGTCGGAACATCGTTCACAGCAGGCGAGAACGGCGAACTTACAGCATCGCCAAGCGGCAGTTATCTTAAAATAAGAACTAACATTAACGACCAGATTGTTCTTTCCGTAAACCAGGGATACATCATCACAGGCATCGAACTTGAGGGCTACAGCAACAACAAATCGGCAACTGCCGACCGCTCTATCGACCTCATCGGAGTTTATGTTGATGGCACAGAAGACAACAAGCTTGCAAGTACCGTTACATACCCCGGCGGCACAAGCGGACAAAAGCCTGTTAAGGCAACGGTTACCGACATTGAGGCTACAAAGAACATCGTAATGAAGTTCGACAACTCAAAGATTACAACAGAAGATGTTGATAAAAACGGTAAGAACAAGCAGTTGTTTGCATCAATAACCATCTATTACAAGGTTGCAGAAACAACCGGCGTAAAGACAGTTAAACTTGGCGTAAGCGGCAACAAGGCAGTTCTCTACAACGCTGCCGGACAGATTGTTGCAACTGGCGAGTTCGACATCAACTCGCTCAACATTCCAAGCGGAATATACATCCTTAACGCAAACGGCGAGACAAAGAAGATTTTCAAGTAACAAATATCAACCGACCAAACTTTAACTAACGCGCCCGAGAGGAAACGACTCCTCGGGCGCGTTTCTGTTTTCAAAAACCCGAACGAATCCCGAAGGAATCCCGAAGGCTGGAAAAAGAAATCAAACAAATACCGCGCTTCGAAGAAAGAACATTCGGAGCGCGGTATTGCTTTATAAAATCATTCTAAACTACTTATACAATTCAAGTTGTTTTGCCTCGCGGCTAAAGAGCGTGTTCTTTGCCTTGTAGAACTTAACAAAATCCTTTGCCGATGTCTGCTTTGGATAAGGCGCGAAATACTCCTTCTTGTAGTTGCGCCATACCAGCAGATACGAAACCGGATTCTCGTCGATGAAAGGCTTAACCACCCGAGTCCACCAGTCTGCCGTCGGAATACTTACGAAGCCCATCTCAGTTATCGCCACGGCCTTGTCGTGCTCCTTTCCTACCTCAACAAGCATCGGAAGGTTCTTGCCCAGAATCTGCTTGTATTCTTCTTCCGTGCCCCATTGATAGCCGTCGAAGCCAAGCAAATCAACATATTCGTCACCCGGATATCGTTCAAGGAATTTCTCTTTGTTGCCCATAGCCTCGATGCCCGGCGAGTAAGCCCAGATAAGATTGTCGAGTCCGTGCTTATTCATAACCTGCTGAGTCATGATATACAGAGCCTGATATTGCTTTTTTGTGCACAACTTCTCGCCCCACCAGAACCAACTGCCCGAATTCTCGTGCCAAGGACGGAAGATTATCGGCACTTTCACGCCGTCCTTCGTCTTTATCGAAGCCAAGAAATCGGCAACGCGATCGAGTTGCTGCATAAACTCCTCATGATAGTAACCGTATGGCAGAATATTCATAACCACATCGTTTCGGCTCACATCCCACGCGCTCTTCGTAGCCTTTGTAACAATATTGTCGGGATGCCAGCTTATAGTAACCACTCCGCCGCGCTCGTATTGCTTTATCGCCTCCTCGCGAATCTTGGCGAAAGGTACAGAATCGAGGTTCATCGTATCGGGTTTCTCGAGCCAGCCCAGTTCAAACCCCATCACCGCTGGATAGTCGCCCGTAAGGTCCTTGATGTCGCTTCGGTCTTTCTCGTAAGCCCATGTAACGCCATAGAACGTATCGTCCTGATGTCCGAACATCACCCCCTTGGCAGGAGATTTCTTCAGATTGGCGAGCAACGCAGCCGCCTCTTTTGTAAGTTGTAAACGCTTGTTCTTCCTGCAGCAATCCTGTGCTACGGACTGCATCGCAACCGCTCCCATCAACAGAACGGATACTAAGAATTTTAGGTTTTTCATAAAAACATGATAATGATTAAAGTTTGTCGGACGCAAATGTAATCATTATTTTTTACTTGTGCAAGAAACCAAGACTATGCTTGCCTCGTAGAGCAGCAAGATTGGCACCGAAACGAGCAGAAGCGTAAACACGTCGGTTGTTGGTGTGATGATGGCTGCCGCAACCAAGATGACAACAATGGCATGACGGCGGTATCGTCTCATGAAGGCGGCTTTAAGAAGTCCGAACTTAGCAAGAAGCCAGCACAGAATCGGAATCTCGAACACCAAGCCCATAAGCAGATTGAGCATCATGAAGGTCTCGATATACGATTCGAGCGTGATAAGGTTAGGCACGTCTTGGCTAACCTGATAGTCGCCCAAAAACCTTACGGTGAACGGAAAGATGAGGAAATATCCCAACGCCGTACCGATGATGAACATGGCATAGCCCGAACCTACCAGCGCGACGGCATATCTGCGCTCGTTGGCATACAACGCCGGAGACACATAACTGAACACAAGATAGAGCATATATGGAGCGGCGCAGAACACACCGGCATAGAGCGCGACCTTGGCATGAATCATAAACTGACTGGCAAGTCCGGTGTTTATCAGATTGACGGAGAATGGCTCTATCGGACTGATGCGCGACAAGAGCCTGAATGTAATGAAAGTGCTCTGCTTTGGCGCAAGCACAATGTCGAAAAGTTCTTCCTTGAAGAAGAAGGCAGCCACAGCAAAAAGACACACCGCAACCACTGCGCGGACAATAACTCCGCGCAACTGGTCGAGATGTTCCCAAAAAGTCATCGTTTCCTTTTCAGCCACGATGCTATTCTGTTTTTGATTCCTTCTTGTCGTCTGTCGAAGAGTCCTCGCCCTTCATTCCTTCCTTAAAACTGTGTACACCCTTGCCAAGTCCGTGCATCATCTCCGGAATCTTCTTGCCGCCGAAAAGCAGCAGCACCACGAGGGCGATGAATATCAACTCGGGAGTTCCTAATCCAAACATATCTTTCTGAAATTATTTATTGTTATAAGATTCCCTGCTTCAGACGGTCTATGAAGCCGTCTATTCTGTGCAGTTCTTCAGGGATATTTATATTCTGTGGGCAATGCGGAGCACACTGTCCGCAGCCAATGCAATGGTCGGCCTGACGAACCTTTGCCACGGCTCTGTCGTAGCCTACCAAGAATGCCTTTCGAGCCTTTGCGTAGTTAGGGTCGCGGGCATCCTTTGGCACGTTGCCTTCGTTTACGCACTTGTTATAGTGCACAAAGATAGCAGGAATATCGATACCATAAGGACATGGCATGCAATATTTGCAATCGTTGCACTGAACCGTAGGGTACGAAACGATGAGCTTTGCCGTTTCTTCGAGGAAGTCGAGGTCGTCTGGCGTAAGGTCTACAAGCGGACTGAAGGTGCACAGATTGTCCTGCAAGTGCTCCATGTACGTCATTCCGCTCAGAACGGTAAGCACGCGGTCGTGATGTCCAGCATAGCGGAAAGCCCACGAAGCCACGCTGTCCTCTGGTCTGCGCTGCTTTAGTCGGGCAACCACATGGTCTGGCAGCTTGCTCAGTCGTCCGCCAAGCAGCGGCTCCATTATAATTGCCGAAATGTTGCGCTTCTTCAGCTCGTTGTAGAGATATTCGGCATTGGTGTTGCGCGGATTTGTTTCCTTGGCATGAAGCCAGTCTACATAGTTCAGCTGAATCTGCACAAAGTCCCACTTGTACTTGTCGTGATTTGCCAGCAGATAGTCGAACACCTCAATGTCGCCATGATAAGAGAAGCCCAAATTCTTTATTCTTCCTGCTTCGCGCTCGGCAACAAGGAAGTCGAGCATTCCGTTATCCATGTATCTTTTGTTGAAGTTCTCCATTCCACCGCCGCCAACGGCATGCAGAAGCAGATAGTCGATATAATCGACCTGAAGATACTTCATTGAGTCGTGATACATTTTTATGCCAGCCTCGCGGCTCCATGTGTCGGGCGAGAAGTTGCTCAGCTTTGTTGCCACGAAATATTTTGAGCGGTCGTATCCGCTGGCCTTCAGGGCAATGCCAGTAGCCTCTTCTGAATGTCCCTTGCAATAGGCAGGCGATGTGTCGAAGTAGTTAACTCCGTGGTCGAGAGCATATTTCACCAAACGGTTTACCTGCTCTTGGTCTATTACCGACTCGGTTGGCTTTCCGTCCTTCGACGCCTTCTGCTCGATGTTTGGCAGTCGCATCATTCCGTAGCCGAGGATTGAGATTTTGTCCTTCGTCTTAGGATTTACGCGATACGTCATCTTGTCGGTCGGAACGTCGCCCGGCGCCTTCTCTTTCATTACCGTTTTCTGCGCCTTGTTGTCGCAGCCATATAGCGATGCCGTCAGAACTGCCGAGCCAGCCCCGAACAGTTTCAAGAATCGACGGCGATTTATTTTCTGTGCCATAGCCTTTCTGAAAAATTAGATTGTACGATGAACTTCGTGTCCCTCAACATATATTGCGCTGAATGGGCGCGCAGGACACAGATTCTCACAAGCACCGCAGCCTATGCAGACTTCGGTATCTATAACCGGTATCTTCAATGATGTCTCGTCCTTCTCGTCTGAAGGAACCATCATTATTGCTCCCGACGGACAATGGCGGGCGCAGTTGCCGCACTCAACTCCGTCGGTAAGCGGAATACAGTTCTTCTTTATCCACACGGCATGACCAATCTGCGTTGAACTCTTCTCCTCTACGGTTATCGGCTTTATTGCACCTACCGGACAGGCATCGGCGCAACGCGTACACTCTGGGCGGCAATATCCGCGCTCGTACGACATCTGCGGCTGCATGAATGTCTCGATATCTGCTGACGGACGTAGCACGCCGTTAGGACATGCCGTGATGCACAACTGGCAGGCGGTGCAATGCTGCTGAACGTTCTTTGCGCTTACAGAGCCAGCAGGAGTAATGGCAGTCTTTCGGGTCGGAGCAACCTTGTCCTCAACCACGGCAAGTCCGCCGTCTACCTTCTTTGCCTGGGTCTCGATAACCGATGCCGATGCCAAAGTAACCGCCGTTGCTATGAAAGCACGCTTTGATGTATCAACATTCTCAGCCTCATCCTTCTGAGCCTTCTTTGGATGAGAGAAGCTGATGGCACTCTTGTGGCACTTTCCGATGCAGTCCATGCAGGCAACGCAGCGGCTGTAATCAATCTCGTGTTCCTTAAAGTTGATGCACTGCGACTTGCAGTTTCGGGCACATAGTCCGCACTTGTTGCACTTGTCGGCATCTATCACTGGCTTGAGCCAAGCGAATCTCGAAAGGAAGCCGAGCATCGTTCCGACTGGGCAGACGGTGTTGCAATACAATCTGCCGCCAATCCATGCTATCAGGCTGACAATCAAGAATGTTGCAACGGCAATAATGAATACGGCGAGCGACTTAATCCACCACAAATCAACATGATAGAACATAACGCTGTCGTTCTTCTCTGCCACATCAGCCAAGGCATTGTTGCCAAGAATATAAAGCGGCTGGAAGATATTCGACATAATTCTGCCAAACGCGCTGTATGGCTCTATTATCCCGGCTATAGAGCCAAAGCCAAGAAGCAGCGTTGCCACAAAAAGAATGAGGAAGCCGTAGCGCAGAACCTTCATCTCGGGCTTGTATGCAAAGCGGTTCTTCTTGAACTTGCCGTGAAGCCACGAAACAACGTCCTGAAAAATTCCCAACGGACAGATAACACTACAATAAATGCGTCCGCACACAAGCGTGAGGACAACAAGTATCGCCACCACCAAAAGGTTTAGGGCAAGAACAGCCGGCAAAAACTGGATTTTCGGAATCCAACCTGCCACTCCGCTCATCGTCCCTGTAAAATCAAAAAACAAAAGTGTGACCAATGCAAAAACCACCGTTGCAATAATCACTCTGACAATACGTAACATGGGTTATAATATTTATATTCGTCGTTTATTACCTATTGGGCAAATATACATTTTTATTATCGAAAAGCCAAGAAATCACTCGTTTATCGCACCGCAATGTAGACAAACGCCCTTTTTATGCATCTTCGCGCCGCATCTTCCACAATAAAACCGACTTCTGTTTCTGAACCAATACCGATGAATTGCGAAGAAGACGTATGCCACATAGAAGGCATATCCAACGTAAAAATAAACGCTGATGGTGAAGAACATATACAGAACAACACACACGCCAGCCAAGGTGAAGAGGTACGACAGCAACTCGCTTCGCCCAAGCTGATGGCTGAGGTCGTCGAGCAACGCCAGTCCGCAGATTAGAATCAGCCATGCCGAAATAAGGAAGGCGAAGAGTATGTCGCTCATCTCGAACGGATTGAGCGTAGGATGATAGTAGTAGTCAATCCACCGTTCGGGCAAAAACCGCTGAATGCTTCCGTAGATGGTTGCAGATGTGGCTATTACGAGGCACAACAGCGTTGGATAGAAGCTGTCGATATCGTTAAAATGAACTATCTTGATTCTCTGGCGGGTAAACTTGCGATACAGGAAGAAGGCGATACCCATTGCCATTATCACAAGAAAATAATATCGCTTGCTATGCGTAAAGAAGTGAATGAACTGCGAGATTGGGTCGGTAGGCACTACCTTTTCGAGCATGTCGTTCTCCGAAACCCAGCCTATCGTCATCTGGTCGTGCGCCACCTTTATGAAGATGCTGTCGACGCTGTCCTTTGCGAGCATCTCGGGAGTAGCGCGAAAATAATCAGCCACAACCAAATCCTCACCCCTGCGAATAACGGCAACCTGCGACGAATCGTTAAGTTCGGCTCTCAGCACGAGCGAGTCTTTTATCACCTCGAAGTTATAGTTCTGCGAGTAATGATGGTCGCGGACAAAGCAGAGCGAGTCGAACGTCTGCTCATCATATCCCTGTATGTCGGCAACATCGATATGCTTGCGGTGGCACGATGCCAGCATTACAAGCGCGAGAAAATAAACGAGGTACTTCATATTCCGTTATGCTTCAAGAAGGTTCATTCTACAGTTTCGGCAATCAAATTCGAGACGGAACTTCCTGCCGTCGGACGATTGCAGATAATATGGCTCGCGGAAAGGCGACTTGCGTGTTCCGTGCTTTGTGCACCAGCCTTCCATAAACTTTATGCAATGGCGGCACATCATCAGCACCGCGCCGTTCTTAGGCTCGCGTTCGTAAGCCCAATCGACCTCTGTAAAGCCGTGACGCTTGTAAAAATCCATCGCCTTGGCGTTCATCACGTTGGCACGATAGTTGCAATGCGATTCGCCTTCGAGTTTTTCGGGCAGAAGTGGAAAGCGAGCGTCGGTCTTCTCTGTTCTCACGTTCTTGCTCACGTTCTGCGGATAAGTTATAAGCCTGTCTTGCAGAAGTTTATCAATAATCAGTCTTCGCCACTCGGCAAGAACGGATGACGGCACAAACCAGTTGTCGGAGAACTCAATTTCGAGATTCTTGAGCGCGAAAGGCGTGTTTCCGAGTTTTGCAAGTTGCGTGCGAATCTGGTTTTCCTGCGGAGAACGAGCCAGTTCTTTCTCGCGGTCGAAGGCGAGAGTAACGCTCATGTTGTCCTCATCGGTAGCCGTGAGGGCGAATCCGCCGGATGTTTCGTAGAGTTTCATATCTACTGCCAGACGGCGTTCAGCCGTATCTTTAGACAATAGTTTCTCGAACTCTTGGTCGCTGTTTCGATAAAGTCTCACGCGCTGCTTCAAGCCCTGAACGGGACTCTTCGGATAAAGGCGGTTGCCCTCTACCCTGTTCACCCTAAAGCCCTGAAGCGAGCCGTTCTCATCAATAAAGCAGAGTCCGTCGCCGTTGCTGAACGATGCGATGCCTGCCACCGAGAAATATCTGCCGCCGCGACCAATCTCCTTTACCGTGCCAACCATCTCGCCAAGCGATTTTGGCGTGTAGATTGATGCTATATCGGACTGACGGCCGTTGGCAAAATATGTTGTGAAACCTCGGTTGAAACTCTTTGCCACCACGGGCTTGAACTGAAGTTCGGACGTTCCGCTCGATGCGCGCTTATATTCTTCGCGACGCTTCAGAATCTCATCAATTTTCTGACGGTAGTAAGCCGTTACGTTCTTCACATAACTTGCATCCTTCAGTCTGCCCTCAATCTTGAACGAGCGTGCGCCGGCATCCATCAGAGCCTCAAGGTTTTCGCTCTGGTTCATATCTTTCAGCGACAGAAGATGCTTGGCCTTGTGAATCGTCTTTCCGTCGGCATCAATCATGTCGAAAGCCAAGCGGCAGAACTGGGCGCACTCGCCACGGTTGGCACTACGGTTGTAGCAATGCTGCGAAACGTAGCACTGGCCGCTGTAACTAACGCACAACGCGCCGTGAACAAACACCTCGAGCGGCACATCGGTAGCCTTGTGAATCTCGCTGATCTCGCCTATAGAGAGTTCGCGCGCCAGAACAACCTGTTCAAAACCGAGGTCGGCAAGGAATTTTGCCTGTTCGGGCGTGCGGTTGTCCATCTGGGTGCTGGCATGTAGCGGAATTGGCGGAAGATTGAGGCTAAGAAGCGCAAAATCCTGTACAATAAGGGCATCTACGCCAATCTTGTACAGTTCCCATATCATCTCTTCGGTATCCTTCAGTTCATCGTCGCGCAGAATGGTGTTTACCGTAACGTAAATCTTTACGCGATAGATGTGGGCAAACTCAACAAGTTGCCTTATGTCGTCGATGGAGTTTGTTGCTCCTGCGCGGGCACCAAAACGCGGAGCGCCGATGTAAACTGCATCAGCGCCGTGTTTTATAGCCTCAATTCCGCACTCAAGATTCTTTGCCGGAGAGAGGAGTTCAATGTATTTTGCTTTCTTCATTTATTTTATATCCTCCAAGTTGTATGGAGTTTCCTGATAAACGTAATAGTTGAGCCAGTTGCTGTAGAATAGATAGGCGTAACTGCGCCATTTCACCATCGGTCCGAGTTCGGGATTGTCGTCGCGATAGTAATTTACCGGCATCTTTATCTTCAAGCCCTTGCTGAGGTCGCGGATATACTCGTCGTCGAGCGTGTTCGGAGCATATTCAAGATGTCCGGTAACGAAAATCTGGCGGCCTCCGTTGGCTTTCACGATGAACACGCCTGCCTCGCGGCTCTCCGACATAATTTCCAGTCCGGGCACTTTCTCGATATCCTCGCGGCGGACCTCGGTATGGCGGCTGTGCGGTGCAAAGAAGCGGTCATCAAATCCGCGGAACAGAGGGTCTTTGGTATTGTTGATGTCATGCTCGAACACGCCGAACATCTTGTCGTCGAGCGGATATTTTGGCACTCCGAAGTGATAGTACAATCCGGCCTGCGCCGCCCAACAGATGTAGAGCGTTGATGTGACGTGTGTCTTAGACCACTCGAAGATTTCCTTTATCTCGTCCCAGTATTCAACATCTTCGAAATCGAGTTGTTCGACGGGTGCGCCAGTTACAATAAGTCCGTCGAACTTGTTATCCCTGAACGCCTCGTCGAAGAACTCGTAAAAGGCATCCATGTGCTCGATAGATGTGTTCTTTGATTCGTGCGTACGCAACTTCATGAACTTCATCTCAACCTGAAGCGGCGTGTTAGAAAGCACTCTGACCAAGTCGGTCTCGGTAACAATCTTCAGCGGCATTAGGTTGAGCACCGCAATCTTTAACGGACGAATGTCCTGAGAGTTGGCACGAATATCGTCGATGGCAAAAATGCCTTCTTCCTTCAGCAGCTCAATGGCTGGCAATTTATCTGGCAATCTTAATGGCATAGGCTTATCCTGTCTTTTGTTTGTTTCAGAGTGCAAAATTACACAATTCTAACCAAATATTTACAATATTTTCGTTTTTGAGTCTGAAAATATTGTTCGGAGAAGGGATAATTGGAATTATAGAGAGGTGAACCAAGATTTATGGTTTTAATTTCAAGTTTGTTATTGTTTGAATATTTTCTGAATATTCTTTTTAGTCTTATAAGATGACCATAGTTCTTCTTACTATAAAAACATGAAATATTAAACGGATAAACTTTTTTTTCATAGGTACAGAAAAAAATATATTCATCATAACCACTATTCAACTCTATTCTTTCTATCTCGTCCCAGTCTAACGTAATGGCATAATAACCTCTGTTATGAAGATATACGCCATTCTTATCAACTCTGAAAACCACATACAGGTTTTTATTTCCCTTCATGTAGCCTATAATAATACAGACAAGCACAACAATACTATACACAACACATGCTGCCGTAATATCATAATAAATAATGCATTTACATCTTATGTATATTGTCAAAATAAGACTCACAAGAGCATGAATCATACCCCAACAACAAAGTAAACAAATAAATTCATTATAATCGTAACCACTAGCTGGCATCTTCTTTGTATAGCACTTTCCCTCCAATGGTTTACTCTTTTTGCTATCGTCTGTATTTTCCTGTCTTCTATTCAGAAAAAAAGACTCAGAAATTGTAGTGTTAAAAGGAATCTGCGGGTATTCGACCTCATCAACAACAGATATTTGAATATTCTCGTTACCAGAATAGTATCTGACAGACCTTTCAAACTTCTCTACAGACGCATCTTGGATTTTTATGCTATTCTCTAATTTCAGAGTTTTTACTTTATTCTGAACTGTATAAAAACAAATGAACTCTTTAAATCCATTATATCTTACAATTTCAATTTTCTTTAAATCGCTCCACTTTATTTTTTGGGGCTTTGAAACAAATTCATAACTAATGCCCTCTTTGTCAAGTTTTAGGATTGTATAGTCGGACTTTATCCTTCTTTTTTTTATTGAAAAATTATACCAAACCAAACATAACGCCACAACCACATAAAAAAATACAACAATACCTGTATTATTTTCAGGAAACTCCTTGGTAAGGTCAAATATTGTATGAGGTGACATACAAAACACTAATGCGATTATAATAAAACAGACAACGACCTCAAAATCTGCACTATAATGTTTCAACTCTTTCATCTTTACGCTTTTGTATTTTCACTAAAGGCTACAAATATACAAAAAATAGTTTTAAACGGTGGGAATTGCAAATTCCCGTTTTTTGCTCAGCCGAATTCTTGCGTCCCTTCGGTAGCAAACGACCAGAGGTCGAGCGCGGAAATTCGGCAGAACTTGGTAACCTTTTGTAGCCTTGCGTGGAAATTCGGCAGAACCAAGAGGATGTTTTCCTTAACTACATGTTATTTTGACAGGTTGATTATACAATCCAAAAGTTCGTACAGCTTCTCGTTATACATAACTCGGTCGGCATCAATCAGTTTGTCTTTCAGCAGAATCTCAGTAAAGTCTTTGTGTTCTACGGTTATCGAGAGTTTGCCTTCGGGCTTTATCTTGTCCTCTATGTGGTAGAGCTGCGCCATGTCGTTGCCGTTGTAGAACATATCGTCGAGGCGCGTAAGGCAGAAATTCAACGCTTTGGCATCTTTTATCTTTTTGTTGCCAAGTGCAATCTGCTTTCCCGATATTGTGCAACTCGTAGTCTTGCCAAGGCTGTCGGAATATTCTATCAGAATTTTCTTCTTTGCATATCTTTTTACGACATCTGTCGGCTCGGAATAAATCTTGTTTTTGTAGAATTCCTTTACTTTTATCATTTCAGACAAAAACCGATAAAAGCCTGCGGTTTTGAACACTCCAGAACTTGTATGATAATGTGAATCGGGATAAGTACCAGCAGCCCAAAAGTCATCGGGATTAACATACACTCTAAAAGTTAGACGCGAAGGTTTAATATAATCAACAGCCAACAATTTCACACCGTCAAAGGTTTTATTCTTTATAACATAAAAAGATAGCGGTTCCTCTGTTGCTATTCTTTTATTAAAAAACAATTCAAGTCTTTTCTTGTCCTTATCTGTTAGGAAAGTGGTGTCCCTAAAAGTCGAATGATAGAAATTGTATTCTGTTGGATTTTTACCATATAGCAATTTATATGTTACGGTACTATCAAAACGCAACGTATCTCCAAAAAACACGTTTTGCGCCCCACTTTTCAACGAAGGCAAAAGCGTAATCGCAAATAGTATAAACCTTATTATCAGCCGTTTATTCATATATTTCCGGATTTTTTTACGACACACAATGCTTAGAGTTAAACAAGACAAAAAAACGCAACAAAAAGGAGTTGCGTTTCTTTGCAGAGCTTATAAATCTATTTTTTCTTGCCCGTAACAAAAGATTCTTTTAAGTTGCCCTTAAAATCGAAATAAAAATAAGTCTGCTCTTTCTGGCTGTTGCTTATCGGCAAAACAATCTTCAGAGACTCGCTTGTCTTCCTGAATATTTTCTTGCTTGTCGATGCTCTCTTGTCGGCTACAAAGATTATCCTATTCTTGTAATAGCATATTCCGTAAGACAGCTTCTCGCGATACAGTTTTTCAACCTCCGAGTCATAATCGATAAAATACTCGTTGCTGACAACTCTGTAATCGCTGTAAACACTCAAATCCTCGTCGGAAAGCACACACAACAAGAACTTCATCTTAATCTGTGGATATTTCTTATCCATCGCGCCAAGCACCTTGTCAAGCAGAACAGAATCGGCGACGACAGTCTTTTCACCCTCAAACCTGAGGAATTCAGGCACTTTCGGATTATCCGTCAAACAATTAGCACGCGCAGTAATGCACGCCAATGTCAAAACAAAAAATAAAAATCTTCTTATACTCATGATATTATCCTTTTTTTGAGAGATGGAGACGAGAAGGCAATGCCCGTCGCCTCCACACCCTTGTTTCTTACTTGAAGAATCCGCCGAGCGGAGAGTTCTTCAGTCCGTCAATCAAGCCCTCGGCTTTCTTCAGCACGTCGCTGTTGATAGGGAGCGACTTTGCTGCTTCCATCACCTTCTTCACGTCGTCGGCCGATACATTCTTTCCTACTTCCTTGAAAAGGTTTACCAGCGCGCCCACCTTGTCGGTTGAGTTGCCGTTAAGGATGTCGAAGAAACTCTTCTTCAGTTTGTCGTCGGCACCGATCATGTCTAAAATCTGCTTAACTGTCTCGTTCATAATTCTTAAATTTAATATTTACGAATAGTTTACGGATGCAAATATACACAAAATCCTCGGAATACATGACTGTTAGATTTCACGAATTCCCCATTCGTGAAGTCTGTTGATAATTCCCGAATTGAGAGCGTTGTCGGGATAGCCGAGCGATGTCTTCGGCTTGTTGAGCACACCTTCGAACTCGGCAACGAACTTGGCCGGAATAACTTCGTAGGCAAGAATCTCGCCCATCAGACCTTCGTTGTAAGGAAGTTCGCCGCCGTCCATGAGTCGCGTTTCCTCGAAATTAGACAAGCTGTCGGCACGCATAAGCACGCGCGGACGCGCCTTGTCTTCTTTTGATATTGTAAGAACGGCATCGTCTTTCTGAGCCAAAGAAGCGTAAACAAGTTTACTTTCGGAATTTCTTGAATATTCTCTCGATGTATATTCGAGCAGTTCCACTACCGGGATTTTCACCACATGACCGTTTTCGTAGCCAAGAACCAGATAGCCTTTCACCTCGTCGTCCTTAACGGCAAGCGTAAGCAGAGAGTTCTCGTCGTAGTCATAACTGTCTATTTTCTTGAACTTGTTGCCGCTTAGGAACTTGAACAGGGCTATCGGCTCAACATAGTTGTCGGGGTCTTCGTAGTCAACAAGCACGTTTTTCCTGATGCGGCTTGTGCGAACCTCATCGTCTTTAGAACTTATGAACGGTTTTGACACGCTTACAGCATCCTGAGCCTGCTCGGCAGGTTCTTCGGGCACAATTTTTAGCGGCTCGTCTGCTGGCTGAACCATGATTCGGCTTACACGCTGATATTCGGCAAACTGCTCTGCCGTAAGTTTTCTCTTGCTTCCTGCCTTACGCACATACCACATGTCGTTGTAAGGCAAGCCCGACGGAACAGGCAGTATTTCGACAGCCAGCACATCTTTTTCGGTATTCTCCCTGTCGAAATCTATTTTCTTTATGTATGTCGTAGCGATGTCGTTGCCCCATTTAATGGCAATAGCATCGACAATGGCGCGGATATACTTGTCTTTGTCGCCATAGAACAGAGGATTGTTCAAGTCGTCCTCAACGCCAACGCCATAGCCAAAGTTGTTTACGCCGATATAAAGCACTCCGCCTCTTGTGTTGAAGAACGAATCGACAACCTTCAGAATCTCGTCCATCTGCTTTTCGTGGTCGGGCTGCATGCTTTCGGCACAGAAAACGATGCTTGTCTTATACTCAACCTCCTCGGTTTCCTCGCCCGAGCCATAGAGCTTCAGTCCTGTCTCGCCACCTTTAAGGTTGAGGAGCGTGATTATCTTGTTGTGGATATCGGTTGCACACGTCTCCAGTTTGTTTGCCTTTGTTATGTTGTATGCCAAGACGAGCGATGCCAGATTATTAAGCGAAGGGTTGCTGTTGGCAAGTTCGAACAGGCTGGCGTTGTGCTCTGCCTTGTCCATAAAACTTACAATCTGCAACTGCATGAACTTCTCTTTCAGAACCACGTTGTTGCTGAAGAGTTCGGCATTGGCATTCTCCAACTGAACGAGTTTTTCCTCATCTACCTTTGAGTTTGTTGCAAAATCGTGCAGCATGGCTATGATATCCATTCGACCTTTGTAGTATGCCGCCTGAGACTCCCATCCTATCAGCAGGCACAAAACGCGGGCAAAGCCAAGATAGTTGAACGACTTTACATATTCCGAATCAATCTGAGCCATTCGGTCTATCATGTAGATTACTTCCTTTACATAGGCCTCATCAATAAGTTTGTCGCTCTTCAGAATTTGCTCTTCTTCCTGCTGTGTTATAGTCTTCGAAATCTTGTCTACGCAACATTCTTCCATTAGTCTTTTGAAGGCGGTGTTCAGGTCGAACTCGTAGAAATATGTATCGACAATGTCGCACGATATGTGGAACGTGCCCGTTCCTGCTCCGTTAAGGCGGCAGACTACGATGCTGTTCTTGTCGATGCCCTCGAACTCACTTGCGTTTCTGAGGCTCACGCTCACGCCCTCGCGCGTTATGGCTGGCGACATTCCGTACTTGTTTGGTTTTCCGCCTACCGAGCAGATAATATCCTCGTCGAAGGTGTAATAATCATTAGAGAAGTAGTTCTTCAGGTCGTCGACCATCGAGAAATGGAACAGTTCGTCTTCCTCGCCGATAATCTGTGCCTGAAAAACAAGGCGGCTGCCGTCTGCCGTATAGAAGTGGCGAAGCGATGTAGAAACCGAATAGGCCACGATGTCGCTTACGTAGATATATCCGTTGCCGCCTATCTCGTCTTCAATCTGGCAATAGTATTTGTTTCTGTCAAACTCGTCCTGCCCCGTGAAGGTTATCCTTACGGTCTCGTCTACGCGATGTCGTTTTTTTGAGTTGCGCGCAATGGCAACGTTTTTTTTCTTTACATCAAACAGTTCCTGTTCAATCTCGGCCCACACATACTGATATGGCGTTATGTCGTTTGCCTTTATCGAAGAGAGGCTTGTTTCTGTTCGCGAAGACAGAAATACTTGCAGGTTCTTCCACAGTCCGAGTTTTGTAGGGAACACGGGGTGGAGATTATCGTTCTCGGCAGCAGCCAACAAATGTATTCCTTCGCCCGA
Source organism: Bacteroides sp. Ga6A2 (assembly GCF_000702225.1). NCBI lineage: Bacteria > Pseudomonadati > Bacteroidota > Bacteroidia > Bacteroidales > Bacteroidaceae > Bacteroides > Bacteroides sp. Ga6A2. Next base: position 77,953 of record NZ_JNKX01000019.1, read on the forward strand.
GACAAGCAGTCGGCCGTTTCCGCGCGAAAAGGAGTTTATCGTGTCTATGTTTCCACACGGAAGATTGAATATATAGTTTGGCAGAGTACTGACGTTCTGAATTGAATATGCCGGGAACTTGGCCTTTGAATGGAACAGATTGTAGTATGCTGCATTGATAAACTTTTCGGGTCTGATAGAATACAGGTAAGACGACAGCACGCACAGTCTTGCGGCATTCAGGCGATAGTCGGCAATGCCCGATTCGCCCGACTTTTCCATAAGTTTCAGTTGGACGGCCAGCGCAAGCATGTTGTTGTCTATAATCCCTCGGTTGTCTTTTATCTTGTCAATCTTGCTGTCGCACTCTCTTACATAAAGTTCGAGCAGCTTTATAAGCGCGCTGCAAAAAGGCTCGCGCTCCCATATATGTATGTCTTTCTGGCAGATGATATCGAGCAGTTCCTTTATGCGGTGCTTCATCAAATCGGGCTTGCACAGGAACAGGCAAGAAAGGATGTTGAATTTTCTGTTTGGCTGATATACGAATCCCGACACGCGTAGTTTTTCGAACAGGTTGTCGATGAAGCACGACGGAGTGTCTACAGATTCTTCGGTAGCCTCGTTTCTGATAAGTTCGGTAGCAAAGATGTAATAATCCATCTGCTCTATCAATAGCGACAACCGTTCCTGATAAAAGTCTCTTTCGTTTATGCTGCAAATATTAAGGAGTTCGGACAGTTCGAGCAAATCTGAACAGTCTTTCCTTACTGTCTGCAAAGATATTTTTTTGTTTAGCAGGCTCTGAATCCAGCGGTGACATTGCGCCTCAAACGATTTCTCCTTCTCCTCGGTTAAAAGCAGTTTTATAAAGTCCTTGGTGTTCCACGACACTTCTCTTTCCGAAAGCAAGTCGGTAAGTTTTTCTTCCGAAAGGCTGTCGTTATTCTGTTCAAAGTCGCTGATGTCTACGAGTTCTATCTTTGGATGTTTTTCGCTTATTGCCAGAATGCGGCATTTTACTATCTGTCCTTTCGACAAGACAAGTTTCGACGTTCCCTGAAGATACGACGTTATGCCTGTCTGCTCATCTATCAGTTCGCAATAACTTGTATAGTTTGATTTTACTTTGTAGGCAATAACATCGCCAATATTGTAGGCCTGCGCCGGAGTAAGCCTTTCCTGACTTAAAGAATTTAAACTATTTGCTTCCATTTTTTGTTTTATTTGTTGTTATTTATAAGCGATTTACGAGGTGCAAATATACATTTTTTTCTTTAATTGACAATTCTGAATTGGCAGTTTACAATGAAGAGTTGAAAGTTGCAAAGAGAGAATTGAAAGATTTTGTTAAGGTAGATTCAACATGATTCAGAGTTCGGGGAAGGTACGTCCAAGGTACGAGGGTGTGTCAAAATAGAGTCTCATTAGTGAGTGTAAAGAATTCTTCAATTTTCATCGTTGTAAATATCCAATTCGTCGAATTAAAGCAGCCAAAATTGAATCGTTTGGAATTCTTTTTCTCTTGAAACTACATTTTGACACACCCTCAAGCCCATAAGTCCAAGCCTTACGGTCTGTACTCGAACACGTTATCATGGAAACTCTTTTTTGTTACAAATATTTTTGATTACTTAATAAGAAAAGTTTCCTAACATAGTTGTTTTTTTTATTATCCGTAATTTTGACTTCGTCGAACATACTCACGCTCAGCAGAATTCATGCAAGCATGATTCTGCCCTCACTTAACCGTATGTTTCAATTAAGTATTTCACGAACTGTGGGTCACCGAAGTTGATGGTGCCCGTGTCGTGCTGGTTCATCTTGGCAATCTGAGCCATATCATCGTCACTCAGCGAGAAGTCAAATATGTCGATATTCTGCGCCATGCGCTCCTTATGGCTCGACTTAGGAATAGCCACGATGCCACGCTGGGTGAGCCAACGGAGAGCGACCTGAGCGGCAGTCTTATTATACTTGGCACCGATAGTAGTCAGCAGTTCGTTCTTCACAATGCCGTCTGTTCCTTGTCCACCGAGTGGATACCATGCCATCATTTTAGTGCCAAACTCGCCAAGAATCGGCTCAATTCCAGTCTGCTGAGAAAGCGTGTTGCACTCCAGCTGGTTCACCATAGGCTTCAGCTCCACGTAGTGTGCGAAGTCGAAGAAACGGCCTGCCTGGAAGTTGCTCACACCGATGGCACGCACCTTGCCTGCACGATAGGCCTTCTCCATAGCCCGCCATGTGCCGAACACGTCACCATAGGCCTGATGGATGAGCAGCAGGTCGATATAGTCTGTCTGCAACTTGCGCAGACTCTCATCGATGCTCTTGGCAGCCTTTTCTTCACCATTGTTTGAAATCCATACCTTTGTTACAAGGAATAGATCCTCGCGCTTGATACCACTCTTGCGCCAGGCATTGCCAACGCCCTCCTCATTCTGGTAGGCCTGTGCCGTATCAATCAGGCGATAGCCTACACTTAATGCATCACTCACGCAACGCTCACACTCTTCAGGGCTTACGAGAAACACACCGTAGCCCAATGTCGGCATCTTGACACCGTTTGATAATGTAATGTACTCCATATTATTTCAATCCATTAATCCATTTCTCCACTTTCGCTTTTTCTGTGCGCACTTCGTGACCGTAGATGCTGAAGCCTTTTGTGACGTTGGCTCCAGGAAAGGCTTCCTTCACGTCCTCCACGCAGTTAGCCAGCCCACTACCTTCATGGGTGGTGAAAGGAATGACGGTCTTACCCTTCAAGTCGTTGGCGTGTTTCTTGAAGAAGGTGAACATCACTTGCGGATAGGTTCCCCACCATACAGGTCCACCAATGAACACCGTATCGTACTTTGACAAATCAATGTCGCCCTCATACTCGGGCAGCTCGCCGTTCCTTGCTTCTTCCTGCGCCAGTTTGATGAGCGGGTTGTAGGCCATGCCGTCATACTTGTGAGTAACGATTTCAAACTGCTCCGCACCCGTCAAGTCTGTGATGTAGTCTGCCACAATCTTCGTGTTGCCCACCTCAATGTTTCCTACTGCGTAGTTGTCTCCCGCATGCGAGAAGAACACCACCAATGCCTTTCCGTCCTTTGCCATAACTTTCTCCTGTTTTGCTCCACCGCTGCATGCCGTAGATGCGAGCAATGCTACTGCGGCTATAAAAATGCTCTTAATATTCATTTTATATACTCTTTATAAACTTTGCAGGATTGCCGCCAACAATGGTGTTGGGAGCAACATCCTTTGTAACTACCGCGCCTGCTGCCACAACAGCATTTTCGCCGATGGTCACCCCCGGACATATCGTAACATTCATGCCTATCCAGGCATTCTTTTTGATGGTCACCTTGCCGTAGGTGTACTTAGTGTGACGCTCATTGAAGTCGTGGTTGATAGTCGCTATTCTTATTCCTGGGGCAACCTGTACACCGTCCTCAAACTCTATACCACCTGATGCACTGAGTATTGCTGAGTGGTTGATAAACACTCCTTTACCCATCTTCACCCTATTGCCGAAGTCGCAGATGAAGGGTGTGAGGATTCTCACATCGTCCAGCTTGCGCCCAAACAGTTCTTCCAGTTCTTCCACGTAAGAAGGGTCGTCAGGCATCTTTGCATTAGCCTTTGCACACAACACACGTGAACGCATCATCTCATCTATGGCCTCCATGAAATATGGCTCCCTGATATCAGTAGGACCGCCATTCGCCATCAATTCAAAAACATAACCTTTTGGATATTCCATAACTTTAAATGTTTAATGTTTATATTCCGGGTGCAATGATGCGATTAAGCGAGGGCAGAACTAAACTCGTTTAAGTTATGCCGAGCGTGAGCATCTTCGCAGTGTGATTCTGAATCACGCTGCAAAGTTACGGTGATTTTATGATATGTTTGTTTCACTAATTGCACCACGATTTTCACTTTTTGCAGAAACCATTCGTTTTTATCATAAATAGTGAGTATCTTCGCAGTCCAAAGAGAACGAAATGAAAGCAGATTTTCAATATTCCACAGACTTCTATGGAATGAATTCCAATGAGTTGAGCCACACCTGCATGCATCTGCTTTGCTTGGCAGGTGAGGCAAGTTTTGTGTTCAACGAGCATTGCTACCACATTATCAAAAACGACTTGGTTGTGATACCGATGCCCGATAGAGTAAGAAACCTTGCGGGACATACTGACTTGCAGGTGGAGTGGTTTGCCGCCGATTACAAGTTCCTACAGAACCTGCTGCCATCGAACAACTACAGCATCGGTGGCAGTATCTCGCTGAACCAAGACCCTGTCATCAAACTGACGGATGAACAAGCACGACATCTGCAGGATGACTTCCATCGTCTTCGTGACCGCATGGACAACTGTCACTTGCTGTTCCATCGCGAACTGATGGGCAGCCTCTGCCTGACGATGATGTACGACATCTTCGAAGCCCATGCCCAGCGTGATGTCACAGATACCCATACTGACCGCACAGCCTACATCGTGAAGCAACTCATGGCTCTGCTTGCTACTGGCATCAGCCGAACAGAGCGTGATGTGAGCTACTATGCCGAGCGTCTGAACGTATCGCCCAAATATCTTTCGGCCACCATTAAACGCGTGACGGGACATAGTGTAACCTCATACATCGACCGTCATACTATACCTATATTAAAAGACTATCTGAATGATGAACGCCTGTCCCTCACTCAGATAGCAGAACTTATGAACTTCACGTCTCTTTCCTATTTCAGCCGTTACTGCACCAAGCATCTCGGCCAGTCGCCTAGCGAGTACCGTTTAAGTCTTCAACCAACGTTAGAGTAGTTCTTTATATATGAACTGTATAATCGGCAGTAAACTAAAATTACCGCCGATTTTTTTCATAATTGTACTATTCCATTTTTATTATTGCCTCAACCATTTTCTTCGAAGACATCTTGGCATAGTTCTGTGTGCTTGACACTTGCTTATGTCCGAGGAGTGCAGCAATGGTGTAAATGTCAACACCCTTGTCCAGCAACTGCATAGCAAAAGTGTGCCGGAAGCAGTGGAAGGTGTATAGATGGAAAACATGCCCGCTCTGTACACATCAGGATTATTATCGTATGGCGTGCTTGCTAATTGCTTGATTTCCGCACTAGAAAGATATTCCTTAGGCAACCGCACTAATTGGCGGCTGCAAGTTACTTAATGCTAGAATTTACAAAGAGACAACTCTCCTATTTCTTCCTCTTTATCAACCAAAGACTTTAAATCGGGTGAAACCTTATCTGCACCAGAAGAAACCGTAAAAAATAAAATTTTATCTTTATTGGCACTAAACCGTGCGGTCAGAGCATAAACAGACCTTACCACAGACCCTCTTGCAATCAAATCCCAATGATTATCATTTTTTTTATAAACATAGATTCCCCAACTTGGAATTCCGGAACCAACAGGAACAAAAATACAGAAAAAAGAATGTTCACTGTTGGTTAACATTTTTGTATAAGATGGTTTATAACGATACTCTTGTTTTATCGTTAATACCATATCGCATGTATCAATATAGGAAGCAGTCTCAACATGCTCATTCCACTTTATTTGTTCCGTATACATATCTTGTCCAAAAGAATAAATTATTACGAAAAAATAATAAACGAAACATATTACTTTCTTACCAATAATAAAACACCTCCACCGTTATAAATTTACTTTACTCGTTCGAATCTTCCAACGCCTCCATCACCTGAGTTATTTTCGACAAATAACGTATCTTCAGAAATCCAAAATTACCAACGTAATACTGTCCTTCAAAGGCACTACAACAGAATTTCATATCTTAATGTTTTTATGTGGCAAATATACAAAAAATGAATTTCTGAAAACAACAATTCCCCGAAAAAGAGTTCTGGGAAAAACTCCATTCGGGGAACATTGTTATCTGATTTTGATTGATTTCAATATTACTGAACTTACAAACGTCACAAAGTAGGATTGCAAGTTAGCGCAATTGTGTTGCGGAATTAAGGGAATAGAATTTTTCAACTTCACGGACACAAATTTATTCTGTCCTTTGGAGTATGCCCAGTTGTTGTTAACTCTCCAATCAATTTTGCATAAATATATGGAATTCTAACCACGCTCAGCAGACTTACCCTCTTATACCTTTTTCTGACATACTCATTGAGTTCTGTTGAAACATCCTTTTCATGATTATATACGAAGATTAAACCATCCTTAACATAAAGAAGATGTGGCGTTTCTATAAACACCGCCGACATTATCAAATCTGGGTTCTTTGCTTTTATTTTATTCAATACATTTTTCTTATAATAAACACTCCGGCTTTCACACCATCGTGGTTCCTCTTTTGGTATTATATACCCCGAATAACTGTTAAAGAAGTGCAGATAAGCTTTTACACGATTCTTTCGATCTACACTTGCCAAAGAAAAAACAACAGTACTGTCCAAGCACATATAATCATACAGATTATCACCTTCTTTGTACCTATCGGTATTTATGAACTGAACCCTAAGAATCGGCACTATTCGGGTCGTGTCCGATACAATATCATCTTTACCAGTTAAATAACTGACCAAATGAGAAGCAAGTCTGTATCCACCACTATCCTTCAATATTTCTATGCTACTATAATTTGAACAATAAGCCCAATATCCCCTATGTTCATACTCCTGCTTGAAATATATGTTGACGTTCTTTTCTATCATTTTATAATAGCAATCCATATCGGCGTTTTGGCTGAACGTTTTTAACTGTTCTACAATATTCTGTCCGTTCACTGAAACGGACAGAATAATATAGAACATCGTATAAAAAAATCTTTTCATTTTACTTAAAATCTATACACAACAAAAGTTCCATTGCAATTTGTATTATAACGACTTTGGCGGAATGTGCGTAGCAAAATAACCAAGTCCTTTCGAATTAAGCTGACATCCATTATAACTTGGTGTTATTTTGTGACATCCTTAGTCATATTTTTTACATTTATCTCATATCGATACTCATTGTATTTCTTTCCAAGATACTCATCAATACATATAGTTTGATTTTTAGATATTGGATGTCTTTTAATTACCTCATCCCTTACAAGTTCTTTTCTTTTTTCCATCGAGAGACAATGATAAAATCGAACTTGCATCAAATAAAAATTATCACGTTTAGCCTCAAAATACAGTACTGATTCTATCGTGCAATTTTCGCACACCTTTTTAGTAACACATGACGATTTTTTACCATCATTATAATTATCAGTTCTTGCCGTTGAGCAACAACAGAACAAAATGCAAAGAAGAAACAAAACACTTTTTTTCATAGAGATATCATTTTAGATGAGTTTGTGACGCTATTATATTCAGTCCGACTTGCAAGCAACAGAAAAATGGTTGCAAACCAATATTTGGAATGTCGTTACAACAAGACCTTTCGTCAGTTGCAAAATTACAAAAAAGTTTCTCAGAAAAACAACTGTTCCCCGAAAAGAATTCGACAGAACTCCATTCGGGGAACATTGTTATGATGAAATAAAAGAACTTACCAGATGTCTACGCGCTCCTTGGCTGGAACGAACAGTTTGTCGCCTTCCTTAACGCCAAATGCCTCGTACCATGAGTTGATGTGTGGAAGAGTTCCGTTTACGCGCCATCTGCCAAGTGCATGAGGGTCGCTCTTTGTGCGCTTGCGAATTTCAGCCTCGCGGATGTTGCCTGCCCAAACGGTAGCGTATGCAAGGAAGAAACGCTGTGCAGGAGTGAAGCCGTCCTTATCCTTCAGAGGAGCATCCTTTGTAGCGTTGAGGAATGCCTGATAAGCAACCTGCAAGCCTCCGTGGTCGGCAAGGTTCTCGCCAAGGGTGAGCTTACCGTTAGCCTTCAGGTCGTCGAGTACGTTGATGTTGCTGAAGAACTCGGCAAGCGGAGTAACGTGAGCTGTGAACTTCTCGGCATCGCCTGTAGCCCACCACTCGTGAAGGTTTCCGTCCTTGTCGAACTGACGACCCTGATCGTCGAATCCGTGAGTCATCTCATGACCGATAACAACGCCGATTGCTCCGTAGTTGAAGGCATCATCAGCCTCCATGTCGAAGAATGGGTACTGAAGGATTCCGGCAGGGAAGCAAATCTCGTTTGTTGTTGGGTTGTAGTATGCGTTTACTGTCTGTGGAGTCATAAACCACTCGTCGCGGTCAACAGGCTTGTTGTACTTCTTCTCAATGGCGTATGCAGTCTCGCACTCGCTAACAGTCATGATGTTCTCCCAAAGGCTCTTGTCTGTTGTGATGTCCATGTGAGAGTAGTCTCTCCACTTGTCAGGATAACCAATCTTAACGTAGAAGCTGTTAAGCTTGTCGAGAGCCACCTTCTTTGTCTCCTCGCTCATCCAGTCCTGAGCCTTGATACGCTCGCCAAGGGCAACCTGAAGGTTCTTTACGAGGTTAACCATGCGCTCCTTGTGAGATGCTGGGAAATACTTCTCTACATACATCTGACCAACAGCCTCGCCAAGCACGCCGCTGCAAAGGCTTACGGCACGCTTCCAGCGTGGAGTCTGCTGAAGGCGTCCGCTCAGAGTCTTTCCGTAGAACTCGAAGTTCTGCTTGCGGATGTCGTCTGTAAGATAGTTGGCAGCCTCGTCGATGTAGTGCCACTCAAGATATGCCTTCTGAGCCTCAACCTTCTCGTCGCGAAGGATGGCGTTAACCTCGAGCATCTGCTCTGGCTGACCAAGGTCGATAAACTCAGGAGCCTCAACCTTCCATGACTTGAAGATAAGGTCGAAGTCGATGTTCTTGTAAGCATTCTTCAGGGCTGAATATGCAGTCTTGTGATAGTTGCTTTCAGGGTCGCGGAGTTCGGTACGGCTCTTAGAAGCCTTAGCGATGCGAGTCTCGATGCGGAGAACGTCCTCCATCTTGCGAGTGGCAGTCTTCTCATTGTCGCCAACAAGCATGAACATCTTGACGATGTGCTTGCGGAAGGCTGTCATTATCTCTTTTGTGTGCTCGTCGGTATCAACATAATAGTCTTTCTGACCAAGTGACAGACCGCTCTGTCCCATGCCCACGATGTTGTTCTTGCTGTCCTTCATATCGGCCTCGATGCCAGTGTAGAAGTAGCCGCCAATACCCTTGTGCGAAAGTTTTACCATCATCGGGAAGATTTCGGTATTCTTCTTGATGGCACGAATCTGCTTGAGGTCGGCCATCAGAGGCTTTACGCCGTTCTTGTTAAGCGTTGTGCTGTCCATAACCTGATTGTAGAGGGTTGCAATCTTGTATGCAACGCTGCCCTTCTGGTTGTTCTTGCCAGAGATTTCGAGAATCAGGTCGTTAAGTTGCTTGCGGTTGTCCTCGGCAATCTTGTCGAAAGAGCCGTAGCGTGAATACTCGTCGGACAGTGGATTGTTCTTCATCCAGCCGCCGCAAGCAAACTCATAGAAGTCATCGCCGGGGCGCACACTCTTGTCGAAATTCTCCAAGCGCAAGCCCGATTTTAAGTTGTCTTGTGCAAAAGCCATTGTAGTTGCTGCAAATGACATTAAGATTAAACTTTTTACTCTCATTTTTTTATATTAGAAAAGTTATTAAACAACCGGAGGTCGCCTTTTCTGAGGGGCGATTGTTCCGGCCATGCTACAATTATGATTTTTCCTTACGCGTTCTTAGCCTCTTCGAGTTCCTCGCTCGCCTTCTCCCATTGCTCAACGGCGGCATCGACCTTGTTCTTCAGTTCGCCGTACTGCGCGCACAGTTGCATGTCAGCCGCGCCTTCGGGAGTAGACATCCTTGCCTCGATGTCGGCAAGTTCGGTTTCGAGTTTCTCGATAAGTTTCTCGGCATCCTCTACAGCCCTTTCGAGTTTGCGTAGAACCTTTGCCTGTGCTTTCTGCTCCTCGTAGCTTAGTTTGCCCTCGCTTGGCTGAGCCGATGCCGATGATGAAGCGGCAGCCGTTCCGGTTGCCTGTGCCAGCGTTGTGTTCTTTTCGAGTTGCTGAAGGCTGTCGATGTTCTTGTGCTGAAGGAAGTCGTAGATGCCTCCAAGATGCTCGCGTACTTTTCCTCCGCCAAACTCGTAGACTTTGTCAACCAGTCCGTCGAGGAACTCGCGGTCGTGGCTAACAACGATAACCGTTCCGTCGAACTCCTTGATAGCCTCTTTCAGCACGTCCTTTGAGCGCATGTCGAGGTGGTTTGTAGGCTCATCGAGAATGAGGAAGTTCACGGGTTCGAGCAGAAGCTTTATCATAGCCAGTCGGCTGCGCTCGCCTCCCGAGAGCACTTTTACTTTCTTGTCTGATGCCTCGCCGCCAAACATGAACGCGCCCAGAATGTCGCGAATCTTTGTTCTGATGTCGCCCTTGGCAACGCGGTCTATCGTGTCGAATACGGTTATCTCGCCGTCGAGCAACTGCGCCTGATTCTGGGCAAAGTAGCCCAGTTGCACGTTATGTCCCACGGTAAGATGTCCGTCGAACGGAATCTCGCCCATCACGCATTTCACGAGGGTTGACTTTCCTTCGCCGTTCTTTCCAACGAAAGCCACCTTCTCGCCTCGCTTTATTCTGAAATTAACATCGCTGAATACCTGATGGTCGCCGTAAGCCTTTGCCACGTCCTCGCAGATGAGCGGATAGTCGCCGCTTCGGCTTGCTGCCGGGAATTTAAGGTGAAGCGATGAGTTGTCAACCTCGTCAACCTCGATAGGTATTATCTTTTCGAGTTGCTTTATGCGGCTCTGCACCTGAACGGCCTTCGTTGCCTTGTAGCGGAATCGCTCAATAAAATCGTTTATCTCGGCAATCTCTTTCTGCTGGTTCTCGTAGGCACGGAGCTGCTGCTCGCGTCGTTCGGCACGCATCTGCACATACTCGTCGTACTTTACCTTGTAGTCGTATATTCGTCCGCAGCTAATCTCGAGCGTGCGTGTTGTAACATTGTTTATGAAAGCGCGGTCGTGACTTACCAGAACCACGGCATTGGCGCGTGTTGCAAGGAAGTTCTCGAGCCATTGTATACTCTCTATGTCGAGGTGGTTGGTAGGCTCGTCGAGCAGAAGCACGTCGGGCTTGCGCAGAAGCAGTTTTGCCAGTTCTATGCGCATACGCCATCCGCCGCTGAACTCGCTCGTAGGGCGGTCGAAGTCTGAGCGTTGGAAACCCAAACCGATAAGCGTGCGCTCCATCTCGGCGCGATAGTTCATTCCGCCCATCATCTGAAAGCGTTCCTGCTCGTGGGTGAATGTCTCTACCAGTTTGGCATAACTCTCGCTCTCGTAATCGGTACGCTCTGCCATTTCGTTGTTCATCTTCTCGAGTCTGGCCTGCATCTCGCTTATGTGCGCAAAGGCTTGCTCGGCCTCTTCGATAACGGTATGCTCGTCGCTCAGCACCATAACCTGCGGCAGATAGCCTATGGTGGTATCTTTCGGAACAGACACCACGCCTCCGGTTGGCAGCTGCAATCCTGCCAAAATCTTGAGCATGGTACTCTTGCCTGCACCATTCTTGCCAACAAGGGCAATGCGGTCCTTGTTGTTAATTACATACGATACGTTCTGAAACAATGGTCGGGCAGCAAACTCTACCTCTAAGTTTTCAACTGAAATCACTTTTCTGCAAGTTTATTGAATAATGTTGCAAAGATACAGCAAACTGATTGCTATACAAAATAAATGTATCTGTTTTTTACGCTTTTGTGGCACTTATCTTGATGATAATTAAGTCTGTTGGCTTTATTTTACACTATTTTGACTTTCTTTTACCACCTGCATATCGTGGCAAAAGGCTATTTTTGTAGTCAGAAACTTTTTTAACAAATATTATAATGAAGAAATTCCTAACTATTCTACTAACATTAGTCTGCCTAAGCCTCGGCGCAGCGGCAGAGAACTATCCTTATCAGAGCGATGTGCTCTGGGTAACCGTTCCGTCGCACTCCGACTGGCTTTACAAGACTGGCGAGAAGGCAACGGTTTCGGTACAGCTTCTGCGCTTCGGAATGCCGTGCGATGGCATTAAGGTTGATTACGAACTGGGAGGCGACCGTATGCCTGCCGACAAGAAAGGCTCTATTGTGCTGAAAGACGGCAAGGCTACAATAGAGATTGGAACGATGAAGAAGCCGGGATTCCGCGACTGCGTGCTGAAGACCGAGATTGACGGACAGAAATACACGCATCACGTCAAGGTGGGTTTCTCGCCCGAGAAACTTCAGCCTTACACCAAGATGCCATCGGACTTCGACCAGTTCTGGAAAGAGACTCTCGACAAGGCTTCGGAAGTGCCTATGAAGGTAACAAAGGAGTTCTGCGCCAAATATTCGAGCGAGAAGGTTGACTGCTATCTGGTGCGCATACCATGCTACAAGAAGAACCAATGTATATACGGCTATCTCACCATGCCCAAGAAGGAGGGCAAATATCCGGTGGTGGTCAGTCCTCCGGGAGCAGGCATCAAGCCTATGGACCCAATGAAGACCATCTTCTATGCCGAGAGTGGCTGCATACGCCTCGACCTCGAGATTCACGGCATACGCCCCGATGTTGACAAGGATACTTACAAGGATATTGCGGCTGCCTTCTGCAACGGCGACAACAGTTATCTGGTAAATGGCATAGACTGCAAGGAAAACTACTACATGCGCAAGGTCTACGCCGGATGTGTGCGCGCCTGCGAATATGCCAAGACGCTGCCTAACTGGGACGGCAAGAATCTAATTGTTCAGGGCGGAAGCCAAGGCGGCGCGCTCGCCATCGTTACGGCTGCGCTCTGCCCCGATGTAACGCTGTGCGTAAGCAATCATCCTGCCCTGAGCGACATGGCAGGATATCTTGACAATCGCGGTGGCGGCTACCCTCACCTTAACCACGGCTTCAACAACCAGCTAACCGAACAGAAGGTCAAGACGCTTGCCTACTACGACGTTGTGAACTTTGCAAAAATCCTAAAATGTCCGATATTCCTTACTTGGGGTTACAACGACAACACTTGTCCGCCAACCACAAGCTACATTGTGTGGAACGTTATTACCTCGAAGAAGGAAAGCCTCATCACCCCCGTCAACGAACATTGGACTTCAACCCGAACACGCCACGTTCAACTTGAATGGATTATGAAGAATCTGAAATAATTGGTAATGAGGGTGTATCGCTTTACAAACACTTTATCGTTGATGATTTTTTGTAAAACAGTAATAAGAAATGCAAGCAAATAAAAAATGTTTATTTGCTTGCATTTCTCATAAATAAAGGTTAACTTTGCAGCGCTCATCTGTAAACAGAAGGAGTTTCGGGGCTCGGTATATCTTGACATATATCGAGCCCTGCGTTTATTTAAAGCACTGTATCCATTTTCGCCGCCAGTTTCTTTTTCAGCTGCTTCTCACCATATTTTTTGTTGAGGTAGTAAGCCGTCAGCAAGTAATAGGAGTTACCATTTCGAGTCTGAGGTTCAAAAACGACGACATACTTTCGCGTCTTGTTGTAAATATATGTTCGAACTACGTCCACACGCTTACGTTGATTACGCTCAGCCACACTAAAAACCACAATGTCGCTATCCTTCACATGACCATCAGTATGTGCTTTGATCCAATGCAAACGCTCAGAACGAAAACTATCATATAAACGACTTTTAACCACAGCACCTTTCTCATCGACTTCCTCAATCTCCTCAGTAGTGAGATGCATAAACTCTCTATCCATATCAAGGATGCCATCCGTCTTGATAGGATAAATGCGTTTCCCCATGAATTTGAAATTCTCGTTATCAGCGATGTCTCTATCAAAGATTCCTCTGAGTGATTGTGTCCGGGACTTCTCGTCAAGACTGCTAAGGACCAGCAATTCAGGATACTTTTTTAGTTTATTCAATGGCATATCCAAACTATTTTAAAGTGATGAAAAATAGATTGAATTTCTTTGCGGACAGTGGCGAAGTTTGTTTCAAGGATATACTGGTATGGTTATTGATATGCTCAACTATCTTACGTTTAGCAACCACCTTTCCTTCAATATCACCGCATTCCATCCTGAGATTATAGTTAATCGCCCCCATCAGCACGTCTGCCAACTGAAGAAAAGAACTTTCATGTGACCTAACAAACTGAAAGTTCCTGATAGAAGCATTCCATTTCAGAATGTCCTTCAATTTTCGTAACTTCTCCTGACTACACGTGTCTTTAATATCAAAATATACATTGTAAGTGTTCTCCAAATCTATCTCATGATGAAGCAGTTGAAAATACATACGGAAATAAAAGTCGTTGAAAGTGTATTCCGGACGTGTTTCGTCAATTTGAGATTTATCAACAATTACAGCACGGAAATTCATATCAGTCATGAAGAAATACTCTACAAGTTCCTTGTACATTTCAAACGTCTTATCATGAATATTGGTCCACTTTAATTCGCCATTATAACCAAATTTTGCTTTTATGGCTTTTATCTGTTCCTTACAAATCTTAATTTGATTGGAGGCAATACTGATATAACCATATAGCATATAAGGATGTCTGTCGTGCTCCAAGTGTGTACTTTCGTCACAATAAATATTAAATGTTTTTTGTATCATACCATTTAATTTACTTATGAGGCAAAATTACTTGTTTTCTAATGATTTACAATATATATTTCTTTTTTTTCATTTTACGCCCCAACATTTTTTAAGAATTATATGTTAAAAAAAATCTTTACATGACCAATAGACATAAACTCCAACAAAAACACGACAATAATATGCAAAACAACAAACCATCTCACGTTCTGCTGAATTTGCCGTTCGAACTCCCTTCGGTAGCAAGATTCTGTGCTAATTTCCAAATTTTGCATAGGAAAAATAGGACATTTTAACAAAAGGGAAAAAGAAAACGGATTAGCACATGAGATTTAGTACCTGATTTGTGACCAGGTATCGCCGCAGTATATTTTCTATGGTTAAATTTCCTTTTTTCTTTCCGGTATTGTTGTATTTGTTGTATCTTTGCAGCCAACTAAGGGAAGTCGCTGGTGCCGTCCACCAGTTTTGTACTATCTCGTGTGGCTGTGTCGCATGGCGCAGCCACTTCTGTTAAAAAGGCGGATTTCCTTCCTTGTCAGCCGCGTTCCAATCTGGGGGTTCTGCGTTT